>JAILDQ010000309.1 GCA_024689365.1 Treponema sp.
GGCTTCCAGATTTGCGTTGCATATTTTTTGCAAAAAAGCCTTGTCGTGGCTTACCACAATCATTGCGCAATCCAAGGCGGCAAGCGCGTTTTCCAATGCGACAAGGCTTGTAATGTCCATGTGGTTCGTCGGCTCGTCCAAAATCAAAAGGGACAGGGACTTTTGAACCGCAAGGGCAATCATCAGCTTTCTAAGTTCTCCGGGACTCAAATTGTTGCAGTCTTCCTGACCGTTTCCAAGTCCAAAAGCGGGGCTGCCGTTCCGCAATTCCGCCAAACGCTCAGGCTCGCTTCCCAAGCGGTAGAGGGTGGAAAGAACTTGGCCGCGTTCGTTTTCCTCCAAAGAAAAAAGCTCTTCAAAAATTGAATCTTTTTTCTCGTCAGGAATTTCCTGGGGCAGATAGAGAACTTGATTTTGCCGGCCAGATTTCTCGACCAGGGACATCAAGTGTTTTACAAACAAGCTTTTGCCCGCACCGTTTTGTCCTGTTAGCGAAAATTTTTTTCCGCGACTTATTTCTATGTGTGGAATCTTCAGCCTGTAGCTTCCTGCCTGCAAAGTGATTTCGTCCACCACAAAGGCTTTTGAAAAATCGCTTCCGCTAAGTGAAAATCCTTCCTTTCTCTGAAGCGATTTTTTTATTCCGTCACGCTCGCTTTCTGTTTTTTGAATCTGGCTTTCCAATCGCGCCTTTGCGTCACCGCTTGAACGGTCCTTGCCGCTGATTCTCGCTGCGTCTATTTTTGCCTGCGTGTCATGGTCGTGAGAGTCAATTGATTTTTTTGAAAGACGTTTTTTTGTCTTTTGATTTTCTTCCTCCAGTTTTGCGCTCCTTTGTTTTTCAAGTGACGCTTTGGAGTTCAGCCTTTCCCAATCGCCGCGGGATTTTTGACTTGCGCTTTGTCTTAGCTCCAAGGCTTTTGTAAGGCCGCAAGGATAGGAGTCAAAGGCAATCAAGTCCCTGCCTCCTGCAAAAGCGTCCGCTTCCCTGTAAAGATGCATCGTCCTGCCGCAAAGACTGTCGGCAAAGGTACGGTCATGGCTTACGATAATTCCTGTGCCGGTGAAATTTAAGAGCACGGATGAAATCATTTGTGAGCTTTTTGAGTCAAGGTGATTGGTCGGCTCGTCAAGTAAAAGAACCGATGGATTTTCCGCAAGCGCGCATGCTATTTGAATTCGCTTTTTCTCGCCGCCTGAAAGACTTTCGAAGCGTTCAAGCATTTCTTCCGATATGCAAAGAATGGAAAAAAACTTTCGCGCCTCATTGTCATCTGACCAAAAAGCCGAATACATATTTTCTGGAACTTCCTCAGTTTCCTGCGGACAATAGACGACATCGCTTAGATCTTTGTCGCCGATAGAAATTTTTCCGCCGTCCGGGCGCAGGATTCCTGCAATCAATTTGAGCAAAGTGCTTTTTCCGCATCCGTTGCTTCCTGCCACGCAAGTCCAGCCATCGGTTATTTGGATTGAAAAATCCTCAAACAAATTTGCCGATGAAGACGGATAAGAGAAGTTTAGTTTTGTAATTTGAATTGACATTTGGCCTCCAAAAAAGAAGCCAGTTACAGAAAGCGCGACCTTCTGACCGACATTGAAAATTAAACTGTAACTGACTTCCAAAAATAAATTTCATTCGAGAAATTAAATTGTTTTGCGGAAATCAGAATTACAGTCTCATCGGTAGAGTGTCTCCTTAAGGAAAAGTTTTAGTAATATTATGAAGATTGAGAAAAAGTGTCAAGTGTATGGAATGGAGGAAGACAATTATCCCCTTCTCTCCACCACCGCGTAAGGCCTCGTCTCTGCCAGCGCCAAAAAATCCGAGCGCGCAAAAACGCCTTCTCTAAACACAATAAAATCTTTTGCAGCCCTTAGCTGGCTCGTGGACAAGCCCGTCGCAAGCGCGATGTGGGGAAAATAATTTTCCGGAAGGTAAAAGCCCTTGTTCGCGGGCTGGGCGGCGCAGCTGAAATCGTGATGAAGCCTTTGGTTCGCTTCCTTCAAAAAATACTCGCTCGCTTTGTCGGGCAAAAGAAAAAGCGCCTTGTCCATAAAAGTTTCCGCGCGGTCAAAAAATATTTCTCTTTCCGCAAAAGAAAAGGCATTGCAAAAACTTTCAAAAGCTGGCAAAAGGATTTTCTCGCTTTCCGCCTTGAACATTCCCAGCGTCAAGTGCGGGGGAATTTTGTTTTGAATCCTAAAATCGTTTTTGCATGCCTGGGCCAAAGCTTGAACAAGGGATTCTATTTTATTTTGGGCCTCCGCGCAAAAATGCAGGCTTACGGCAAAAGTTTGCATGCCTTAAGCATCTCAAATTTAAGCGAACATTACAAGCGGTCATGCTTTTATTTTATCCTTGACAAAATCCCAATCTTGCGTTAAACTAAATTTATTATGTGGAAAACACCGGTTTTATTTTTGTCAATGGGATCCTTCTCTATCGCGCGATAGGGGTAGTGGGTCTTTTTCAGAAAACTGTATTCCAAAATTCTTTTTGAAAAATCCAAAGACAGTTAAATCCATCAACCCCTTTGAATGCTAAGGCGCGCGTTATTATTGCGTCCTGCTTAGCAAAATTTTTTTGCCGTAAAGGGGCGGCGTATCATGTTCAACATAAAAAAACAAATAAATAGATTGTATGCATCCGCAATCTTTGGACAGCTTTCGCTTTCTGGAGCCTGGGTGGCTATTCTAGCAGCCAGGGGATTTTCCCTAGCTCAAATCGGTTTTGCGGAAACGATTTTTCATATCGTAAGCATTTTGTTCGAGATTCCTTCCGGCGTCTTGGCGGATGTTTTGGGAAGAAAAAAGACGCTGATTATTTCCTCTATTATGAGAATGGCGGGAGACGTTGTGATGATTTTTTCAAACAACTTCGCGCTTGTCTGCCTTTCAATCGGCTTGCACGCGCTTTGCTACAACTTCGCTTCTGGTTCCGGAGACGCGCTTGCCTACGATTCTCTTAAGTCGGTTGGCCAGGAAGAAAAGTTTGACCGCTACGCTTCAAGCCAGCTGGTCATCTACCGGGTGTGCGAAGGCCTTTCAACTTTGACCGCGGGATTCGCGCTGGTTCTGGGCTACAAGCTTGCCTACGCAACGGGAGTCTTTGCTTCCGGCGTTCAGCTTGCGATTCTCTTTGGCCTTGTGGAAGTGAGGCTTTCTCCCGTGGCAAAGGACTTTAACGTCTGGAAGGAAATTGTCTCCTGCTTTAAGCAAAGCTTTTTATTCCTAAAAGAAGCGCGGAAGGCCCTGCTCCTCATGTTCACAAATTCCTTTGTGGGCGCTTTGGACATTTTGCTTCTGTTCTTCCTGCAGGCAAAGCTTCCTATGGCGGGAATTCCAAACTGGGCTTTGGGGCTTGCTCTTCTTGCAACCCAGGCAGGAGGGATCGTCGGCGCAAGGTTAATTCTTCTTGCAAAGAAAGTCCGTTACAGGGTTATTTTCGCCATATCCACAGCGATGATTTTGACCGGAATAGCGATTGAGCATACAGGCCTCTACGTCCTGATGACTCTTGGAGGTTTTATAGCTTCCATGGCAGACGATGCATTGCAGGTTAGGACAAACACGCGCCTGCAGAATATGTTCCCGTCGGAGCAGAGGGCAAC
>JAILDQ010000304.1 GCA_024689365.1 Treponema sp.
GTATAAAGGCAACATCAGACGACAAAGGGGTCGCAGAAGCAGGGCTTTTGCGACCTTTATTTTTTAGGCAAAGGCGCCGTGATTTTTTGGAGGACGCTCCAAAAGTCTCGGCGCCTTTTTGTTTATTCAAAAGAAGCAGGAGAAAAGAATGGAACAGGTGACTGAGATTTTTGGAGAAAACGTTTTCAACGAAACTGTTATGAAAGCAAGGCTTCCAAAAGAAACCTACAAGCAGTTGATGAAAACAATCGAAGGCGGCGAAAAGCTTGACAAAAGCGTGGCCAACATTGTTGCCAACGCGATGAAGGATTGGGCCTTGGAAAAAGGCGCCACTCACTTTACGCATTGGTTCCAGCCCCTTACGGGCGTGACAGCCGAAAAGCACGACAGCTTTATTCAGCCCCTTGAAGGCGGAAAAGTCATAATGGAATTCAGCGGAAAGGAATTGGTTCAAGGCGAACCTGACGCTTCAAGCTTTCCGAGCGGAGGCCTTCGCGCAACATTTGAAGCCAGAGGCTACACGGCTTGGGATCCGACTTCTTACGCTTTTATTAAAGATGGAACTCTTTGCATTCCGACAGCCTTCTGCTCGTATACAGGAGAAGCCTTGGACAAAAAGACTCCCCTCTTGCGCTCAATGGAAGCGCTTTCTAAGGAAGCCGTTCGCGCCCTAAAGCTTTTTGAAGGAAACGAAAACGTAACTCATGTAAAGACAACCGTTGGTCCAGAGCAGGAATACTTTTTGGTTGACAAAGAAGTTTACGACAAGCGCGAAGACTTGATTTACACAGGAAGAACCTTGTTCGGCGCCAAGGCTCCAAAAGGCCAGGAACTTGAAGACCATTACTTTGGAATGATCAAGCCCCGCGTCCAGGCTTTCATGAAGGACTTGAACCGCGAGCTTTGGAAGCTTGGAATTCTTGCAAAAACAGAACACAACGAAGTCGCTCCCGCCCAGCACGAGTTGGCTCCGATTTTCTCAACCACAAACTTGGCTTGCGACCACAACCAGCTCACGATGGAAGTAATGAGAAAGGTCGCCTCCAAGCACGGAATGGTTTGCTTGCTCCACGAAAAGCCATTTGCCGGAGTGAACGGAAGCGGAAAGCACAACAACTGGTCAATTTCCACAAACACAGGAAAAAACCTTTTGGATCCAGGCGCCACTCCGGAAAGCAACGCCCAGTTCCTTTTGTTCTTAGCCGCCATTATCAGAGCCGTTGACGAATACCAGGACTTGCTGCGCATTTCTGTCGCCTCGGCAGGAAACGACCACCGACTTGGAGCCAACGAAGCGCCGCCGGCCATCATCTCAATATTCCTTGGAGACGAGCTTTCAGAAATTCTTGACTGCCTTGAACAGGGAAAGCCTTACGGAAAGCACGAAAAGCAGAAGATGCAAATCGGCGTAACTGTTTTGCCAGAGTTCAACAAGGATACGACGGACCGAAACAGAACCTCGCCCTTCGCCTTTACGGGAAACAAGTTTGAATTCAGAATGCTCGGTTCAAACGAATCGATCGCTTGCGCCAACGTTTTCTTGAACACAGCCGTGGCCGACGTTTTGAGCGACTTTGCCGACAAGCTTGAAAAGAGCAAGGACTTCAAGGCCGACTTGCACGACTTGATTTTGCAAACGATTAAAGAGCACAAGAGAATCATCTTCAACGGAAACGGCTACGACGATTCTTGGATTCAAGAAGCCGAAAAACGCGGACTTTCAAACCTCCGCTCTACGCCGGAAGCCTTGGCCCACACCTTGGACGAAAAGAACGTCAAGCTTTTTGAAAAGTTTGGAGTTTACAGCAAGGTTGAGCTTGCAAGCCGCTATGAGATTCATAACGAGAACTATTCCAAGATCATCAACATCGAAGCGGAAACAATGCTTGAAATGGCAAAGAAGAACATTCTTCCAACAGCAAGCAAATACGCTTCAAAGTTGGCGGAAACAATCAGCCTTAAAAAAGCCGCCTGTCCGGATTGCGATTGCGCTTACGAAAGCCAGAGCCTCAAAAAAGTTTCGGCGCTCGAAAGTTCAATCTATTCCAAAACCGGCGAATTGGAAAGCGTTCTTTGCCAGGCAAAGGAAGTCAGCGACAAGGGAGATTCCGGAAAGACCGCTTTCTTCTACCGCGAGAAAGTTTTTTCCGCGATGGGCCAGCTAAGGGCCGCCGCCGACGAGCTTGAGGTCATCACTCCAAAAGAGCTTTGGCCGTTCCCAAGCTACGGCGACTTGCTTTACAGCGTAAGATAATCGATTAAGACATATCTTCAATCCTCCTTAAGAACTACCTAGAACTTTTTTCTAGGTAGTTCTTTTTTTTGCTTTGAAAAAAAATACACAATAAAAAATTTTGCAAATCAAGCAATTGTTTAAAACGCATAAATTCTAGGCAAGACAATTTATGATATGCACAAAGCAAGAAAAAATAAATTTGAAAAAGCGAAGTTTTTTAAAAATTTCTGTTGCATTTTTTTTAGATTCAGGTGTAAAACAAAGCATCAAAAAAACGGCTCATAATTTTGAAGCCGAAAGATGGAGGCATTTATGAACGGAAAAGAAATTAGCGAAATGCAGACTAAATATGTCTTGCAAAGTTGGAGCAAACAGCGCGGACTCAATCCTACGCCCGTGGCGCGTTGCGAAGGAATTTACATTTACGACACAGATGGCAAACGCTACGCCGACATGTCTTCTGAACAAGTGAACATGAACGCAGGCTATGCGAACAAAGAGATGACCGAAGCGATAAAAAAACAACTTGATTCCTATGCATACATCCAAGGCTCTTTTGGCTCGGAACCTAGAGCAAAGCTCGCAAAATCAATAATCGACAGGCTGCCCGATTGTTTTGGAAAAGTCTTTTTTACAAACGGCGGAGCGGACGCAAATGAAAACGCGATTAAAATCGCCAGAATGTTCACCGGCCGTTTTAAGGTTATGAGCCGATACCGTTCTTATCACGGCTCAACTTTTGGAGCTGGAAACCTTACAGGCGAACCTCGCCACTTTGCGCTAGAGCCGGCGATACCGGGATTCATTCACTTTTTTGACCCGTATCTTTATCAGGAAAAATTAAAGTTCGCAAGCGAGGAGGAAGCGAGCGAATATTATGTCCGCCAACTCCGCGACCAAGTGATGTATGAGGGAAGAGACAGAGTGGCCGCGATTGTTTGCGAAACAATAACAGGCTCAAACGGCGTCATCATTCCGCCAAAGGGATATCTAAAAGGCGTCCGAAAAATTTGCGATGAATTTGGAATCATGATGATTTGCGACGAAGTTATGGCTGGCTGGTATCGAACAGGAAAAATGTTCGCCTACATGAACTTTGATGTCGTTCCAGACATCATCACATTCGCAAAAGGCGTAAACTCCGGCTACATTCCTTTGGGAGGCTGCATTGTGAAAAAAGAAATCGCGGCCTTCTTTGACGACAACTATCTTTCGTGCGGACTAACATATTCCGGCCATCCATTGGCTTGTGCCGCTGGATTGGCTTGCCAGGATTTTTATTTGTCCAACAATATTGAAGGCCATGTTCAAGAAGCAGGAAAGCATCTTGGCTCGATTCTTGAAGGCCTAAAAGAAAAGCATCCTAGCGTTGGAGACGTTCGTTACATTGGTCTCTTTAGCGCGGTTGAACTTGTAAAAGACAAGGCAACTCACGAACCTCTTGTTCCCTGGGGACAGGATCCGGAAAATCTTATGGGCTTTGTCACAAAAGAACTAAAGGCCAAAGGCTTTGTCACTTACACTCACGAAAACTGCATCATGATCGCGCCTCCTTTAATCATCACAAACGAACAGCTTGACGAAGAGATGGCAAAGCTTGACGATGTTCTTTCTGCTTTGGAGGAAAAAATTGGCCTATAATATCACAATGCCGGAACGAACAATCATTGGAGAAGGCGCCTTTGATTCAGCGCTTGAGCATATAAAGACAATGGGAAAAAAGGCTTTAATCGTTACTGGAAAAATCATAACAAAAACTGGAATGGCCTCCCAAATTCAGCAGAAACTCAAAGCCGAAGGAATTGAATCCGCCTTATTCAATGATTTGCCGGGAGAGCCTGACGACAAAATGATAGCCAATTGCGTTCAACTTTACCGCGACGAAGCCTGTGACTTTATAATCGGGCTTGGAGGAGGCACTCCTCTTGACACAGCAAAGGCCGTCGCCGCCATGTCTGTCCTTAAAGGAGATTTGATTGACTACGCCGGAAAAGAAATGAAGGGAGACTTCGCTCCCCTTGTCTTGATTCCGACAACAGCTGGAACAGGCTCCGAAGCGACCAAGTTTTTTGTCTACACAGACACAAAAACTGACGCAAAACTTTTGATGAAAGGCGACGCGCTGATTCCCAAACTTGCCGTCATAGACTACAAGCATACGCTTTCCGCGCCGCGCGGCATCACAGTCGCAACGGGAATGGACGCTCTGACGCACGCAATTGAAGCTTACACTTCAAAAAAAGCAAATCCTGTCACAGACATATTCTGCTTAGACGCGATAGAACGAATTTTCAAAGCGCTTCCAATCGCGGCAAAAGACGGAACGAATAAAGAAGCCAGGGAATCGCTTGCGCTTGCGGCTTATGAAGCGGGCATTGCGATAAACAATTCCAGCGTGACGATTGTTCATGGAATGAGCAGACCTATCGGCGCCTTGTTTCATGTTCCGCACGGAATCTCAAACGCAATGCTTATAACAGAGTGCCTGAAATTTGCCTTGGACGGAGCGAAAGAAAGATTTGCCGCCGTCGCAAGAAAAATCGGAAGCGCTTTGGAATCGGATGACGATGACGCGGCTTGCAAAAAATTCACAAGCGCTTTGGAAGCATTCACCAAAAGCCTTGAAATTCCAACTTTGCGCGAATACGGAATTGACTTGGACTTGTTTGAAAAATCGGAGAAGAAAATGGCAAAGGACGCTTTGGCTTCCGGCAGTCCTTCAAACACAAGGAAGGAGGTTTGTGAAGAAGACATTTTAAGAATTTATAAAAGGCTTAGAATGATGTAGACAATTTGTGCATAACGCACAAAAAATAATTTAAAATTTGTTTTAAATGAAATATCCTTTTTGTTTGATTTTGCGTATATTACGCTCAGAATTAAACAAAAAATGCAAAGACGCAGAATCAATTTTTTTGGTTCTGCGTCTTTTTTTGTTTGGAGGTACACATGAACGCAACTGTTAACGAAGAAACTTTTTTTGACCCAAGTTCCGCGCCTGTAAAAATCACAGTGCAGAACCTAAGCGTTGTCTACAAAGCGACAGACAAAAAGAATGAAACTGTAGCCCTCAAGGGAGTGAACCTTGACATTAAGAACGGAGAATTCATTTCTCTCGTAGGGCCTTCCGGCTGCGGAAAAACCACTTTGCTTAGAGTAATCTCTGGACTTGTTCCTTCAACAACTGGAAGGGTTTTCATAGACGGACTTACGCCTCAGGAAGCGCGCGTGTCAAAGGAATTTGGAATCGTGTTTCAAAGTCCGGTATTGATGGACTGGCGAACAATCAGGAGAAACATTTGCCTTCCGCTTGAATTGATGAAAATGCCAAAGCCGCAGCGCACAAAAACCGTCGATGAAATGCTGGACATAGTCGGCTTGCAGGATTTTGGCCACCACTATCCAAGAGAACTTTCGGGCGGAATGCAACAACGCGTAGGAATCGCGCGCGCCCTTGCGCTAAACCCAAACGTTCTTTTTATGGACGAACCCTTTAGCGCTCTTGATGAATTTACAAAAGAGCGTCTTCATGAAGACCTTTTGAGAATTTGGCGCAAGACACGCAAGACAATTATATTTGTAACGCACAGCATTCAAGAGGCTGTTTTTCTAAGCGATAGAGTCGTTGTTTTTTCGCCGCACCCAGGCAGAATCACGTCCATAGTTGACATTGACATTCCGCGTCCTAGAAACCTTGAAACCAAGAATTCAAGGCGCTTTACAGAGTTGGTTGCAGAAGTAAGAGGCGGATTTGAAGGAGTCTAGCATATGATGAATAAAATTATGAAGAGCCAAAAAATCGTCACCCTTGCATGGGTTTTGGGGCTTGTGATTTTATGGGAAACAGGAGCGTTTGTAATAGCCGGCTCAAAGCGAACGCCGGAAAACGTCCTTCCCCATCTATGGCAAATAGCCCAATCTGTTTTTAGCGGAAAAAACGTCACCGCAAATCAAACTGCGGTTCAAGTAGTGCTTTCCAACGCTTGTATCACGCTTGGTCGCGCCGGCATCGGTTTTTTGGCGGGAGCTTTTTTTGGCTTTGTATTGGCCCTTTTAATGAGGCGATTCAACGCCATTGAAAAGATTGCTTTTCCTTATTTGATGCTCATTCAGCTAATACCTATTTTGGGAATGGCGCCGATTGTTTTGGCAATCACGCAGGATATAAACAAAAGCCGAATTGTGATAGCCGCGATTCTGACTTTTTATCCTGTCGCCGTAAACACGCTTGCAGGCCTAAAAAGCATAGAAAAAGAAAAGCTGGAATTATTTTATTCATACGCTGCCAGAAGCTATGAAGTGTATCAAAAGCTTATGATTCCAGCTTGCATTCCGTCCTTTTTTACTGGACTGAAAATCGCGGCTCCGATGGCAGTCACGGCGTCAATTTTGGTTGACACGCTTCAAGGCGGAGGCGGTTTGGGATGCATGCTTAGCCAATCCTTAAAGCATGCGATGAGCATCTATGTGTTTTGGCAGATTGTTTTTTTCAGCGCCATTGTCGGAATACTTAGTTACTACCTGATGGTTCTTTTAGAAAAAATTTTTGTTCCCGGAGCGAAAACAACAAAGAGCCGGGCGCAATAAAAAAGGAGGCGAACAATGAAAACATTAAAGAGCGCGAACATAGATTCAATCAAGACACTTGTCTATCCGCTTGCATTCGGAATGATTGTCTTGGCCTTGTGGCAATTTCAAGTCATCCACGAATGGTTTGGAGCAGACACATTCACATTGCCGCTTCCGTCAAGAATCATTCGAATTCTTTTTGACAACTTTGGGAAAATGACGACCGACATAAAGGCAACTGTCATTGTCGCCATAGGAGGTCTTACGCTCGGCTCGATTTTAGGATTCGTGCTTGCAATGATAGCAACGATTGCTCCGCATTGGGGCAAAGGCGGTTTGTCTATAGCGACTGCGTTCAATGCAATTCCAATCATTGCGATCGCGCCTATATTCAACAACCTGACAAAGGATTTTAGTTCGGATCCCAACACGCGTTCCATGCTTGCAAAAATGCTGGTCGTAATGATTACTTGCACAGTCAGCATGGCGATAAACGCATACCGAGGTTTTACGGAACTAAAGCCGTTCAGTTTGGATTTGTTCAAATCTTATGCCGCAAGTCCTGCGACAGTATTTTTCAAGCTGCGACTGCCAAACTGTGTTCCAAATATTTTTACGGCTTTGCGAATAAGCGTTCCGGCTTGCGTCATCAGCGCGATGGTAAGCGAATACTTTGCTGAATACATAATAGGAGTTGGTCGTCAAATACGAGAAAACATAGTGCTCGCGCAATACGCAACGGCTTGGTCATACATTGTCATCGCCTGTCTTATAGGAATCGCAATGTACGCCCTTTTATTACTGGCGGAAGGTCTTGCTCTAAAGAACAGGACTTCTAAATAAAACATATTCCAGGAGGTATGGAAAATGAAAAGAAACGTGACAAAAATCGCTTTCATAGCAGCGTTTGTTGTTATGACAGCACTAGCTTCAAGTTGCAAGGGAAAAAAGTCAGAAGCGGCAGGATGGGAAAGAGGAACTCCTTCGGCAACCATTATCAAAGAAGCTGCGGAAGCCGGCAAAGTTGGAAACTGGGGATTGGGAAATGAATATGAAATTCTTGCCCTTTTGGCAAAATACAATTTGCCAACCTCTTACTTGAGCCAAGCTTTTGACATGGACGGTTTTGACGACGACACAATCGCCTTGGCGTCCGCAATGACTTACAACGAACTCGGCCTTGTTCAAAACAGTTATGACGGCGGCTACAAGTACGGAGATTCTGTCGGAACGATTGACATGAACGACGAAGGCGTCGCAATGATGGAGGACAACATCTTTACTACAAAAAGATTTGCAAAGGAAAACCCAAACACAGTAAAGGCTTTCCTTGCGGCAAGTCTTAAGGGTTGGGCCGCCGCATGCGCCAATCCAGAAGAAGCGGCCGAAATTTGCTACAAGTACGGTTCTTCAGTTTCCGCTGGACACCAGTTGCACATGGCAAAGGAAGTAAAGAAGCTTTGCGAAACAGACACAAAAGGCCAGAAAGTCGTTGATTACGGTTCTTTTGACATTGACGCCATGCAGCAGACGCTTGACATTGCAAAGAAATATGTAAAGTTGAGCGACGCGGCCGCCAACGAAAAATTCGCTTCATTCACTTTGGCGGACATCATGGACGCAAGTTACCTTGAGAATTCCAAGAAGGGCAAATTTGGAGCGCCGGAAAAGAGCGCCGTCACGATTCAGTTAAAATGGCTTCCTGACGCGCAGTTCATGGGTTACTACGTGGCCCTCGACAAGGGATACTACAAAGAAGTCGGCCTTGACGTAAGCATTGTTCCTGGCGGCGGAGACATCGCGGAAACAACGGCTGTTTATACAGGACAAGTAGACTTTGGCGTTACATGGGTAACAAACCTTGCCGTAGCCAATGCGGGTGGAATGGATTTGCTTGAAATCGCTCAAGTATTCCAAAAGTCTGGCCTTGTATTGGTTTACAAGTACAGCGACTAAATTAATTCCATTAAGTCGTCGCGGTAAAAAGTCGCGGCGGCTTGTTCAAAGAGAGTTTTATAAGGAGCATAAAAGGAACTGCTTATGGATTTGATTATAAAGAACGGAACAATTGTTACATCAAAAGAAATGTTCAAGGCTGACATTGGCGTTTCTGGCGAAAAGATTGTCGCTATAGGCTCTGACCTAAAGGATGAAGGCGCAAAGATTGTAGACGCTTCGGAAAAGTTGATTCTTCCAGGCGCCATTGACGCGCACACGCATCTTGCGATGCCCTTTGGAGGAACCGTTTCTGCTGACGGATACGGATCCGGCACAAGAGCCGCGGCATGTGGCGGAGTGACAACAGTTTTTGACTACCCAATGCAACGCAAGGGACACGGCATAATCGAAACTGTTGATTCAAAAAGAAAGATTGCCGAAAAAGAAGCCTGTTGCGACTTTGCCTTTCATTGCTGCATAACAGACTTGAATGACGGCGCGATTCTTGACGAATTTAAGGACGCAGTGGAATACGGAGTTTCAAGCTTTAAATGTTTCTTTGTTTACAAGAAAGAAGGAATGATGGTCGATGACGCCACCTTCGTAAAAATTCTTCTTAAGGCAAAGGAAGTGGGAGCGATTACAAATCTTCATGCGGAAAATCCAGACATGATTGACTTGCGCGTCGCCCAATACAAAGCGGAAGGAAAGACAAGCGCTTGGTATCACTATATGAGCCGCCCGGAATTTGTAGCCGCAGAAGCGGACAAAAGAGCGGTTCACTGGGCCCAAAACGCCAACGCGCCTCTTTACATTGTGCACATGTCAGACAAAGAAGGCCTTGAAGCCGCGATAAAGGCAAAGATGGAGGGCGCGAAAATTTTCATTGAAACATGCCCTCAATACCTTGAATTCACTTGCGATGTATACAAAAGGCCGGACGGACGCAACTTTGTTTGTTCGCCGCCGATGAAGGGAGAAGACAGCAAAGAAGCTTTGTGGAAAGCCATTAAAAACGGAACGATTGACACAGTGGCGACAGACCATTGTCCATTCCAGCAAAGCGAAAAGGACTGGGGACTGAATGACTTTACAAAAATTCCAAACGGTTGCGCTGGAGTCGAAAACCTCTACCCGTATATGTTGGGCGCGGCGACAGACGGAAAAATTTCTTATTCGAGAGCGGTGGAGCTTTGCGCGGAAAACCCAGCCAAGATTTTTGGCTGCGACCAAAAAGGCTCGCTTGCAATCGGAAAAGACGCGGATATCGTTGTATACGATCCCAAAAAGGATTTTACAATCAGCGTCAAGAACATGCATTCCGACTACGACCACACAATATGGGAAGGCATAAAAGTTCATGGCTACCCTATTCAAACTTACGTTCGAGGCTCGCTTGTATATGAAAACGGAAATTATGTAGGCGCCCCTGGAATTGGAAAGTTTGTAAAGTGTTCCCCTGTGGAATTCTAAGCATATTGTAAAAAAAAGGAGAACGACAATATGGATTTTCACTACGCTTCACAAATAATAAAAGAATCAGCATCCTCGTGCCTTCTTTGCTCGGGAAAAAACTGCGCCGCCGCATGCAAAAACGGAGTTGACGCCGCTAAAATAATGCGCTCGCTTCGTTTTGAAAATTACTGCGGAGCATATTCGCTTGCAAAGAAAAACACTTCATGCTTGACTTGCGATTCAAGGGAATGCGAGAAATCCTGCCTAAAAGGAAAAATCACTCGGCCAATTCCCATTCAAGAGACAATTTCAGCGCTTCTTTCATTGCAAGAAAATTCCGCAGAATTAAAAGACGGAATTGTAAATGAAAGTTATGACGAAGTTTTTCTTGACACGCTTTTTTGCGGAGTGCGTTGTGAAAATCCTTTCTTTTTGTCATCTTCAGTTGTGGCAAGCAATTACGAAATGATTGCAAAGGCTTTTGATGAAGGTTGGGCGGGAGTCGCTTTCAAGACAATCGGAATGTTTGTCCCGGAAGAAGTGTCTCCTCGTTTTGCGACGCTTCAAAAAGAAGACGACTCTTTTGTGGGATTTAAAAATATCGAGCAAATAAGCGACCATACGCTTGAAGAAAACCTTGATTTTATAAGGCGGCTAAAGTCTGATTATCCCACAAAAGTGATCATTGCAAGCATAATGGGCCGAAACGAGCGTGAATGGGAAAAACTCGCGACTCTGGTTCAAGAAGCCGGAGCGGACATAATCGAATGCAATTTCTCGTGCCCGCATATGGCCACTCATGGACTTGGAAGCGATGTAGGTCAAAATCCTGAACTAGTCGCGTCTTATGTTAAGGCCGCGCGGCGAAGCACGACAATACCTATTCTAGCGAAAATGACGCCGAACATCGGCAATATGGAGTTGCCTGCAATTGCGGCCGTCAACGCTGGAGCTGACGGACTTGCCGCGATAAACACAATCAAATCAATCCTGAACGTTGATTTGGACTCGTTTGTTTCGCAGCCGCAAGTTGGAAACTACACAAGCGTCGGAGGCTATTCTGGAAAGGCCGTAAAACCAATCGCATTGCGCTTTATTCACGACATGCGCAAGTGCGTTGAAACAAAGGCGATTCCAATAAGCGGCATGGGCGGAATAGAAACATGGCGTGACGCCGCGGAATTCATCTCGCTCGGATGCGGAACAATTCAAGTGACAACATCTGTTATGCAATACGGCTACGGAATCATTCACGACATGATTGACGGAATCAAGCGGTATCTGACAAAGTACGGATACAATTCCATCCAGCAAATTGTCGGCAAGGCCTTGCCTAAAATCGTGCCGACAGATTTCTTGGACAGAAGCAGCAAACAGTTCCCAAAATTCATTCGCGAAAAATGCGTTGGCTGCGGAAGATGCATAACATCTTGCTACGATGGCGGACATCAGGCCTTGGATTTAGGAAAGAACGGAAAACCAGTTCTCAATAAAAACTGCGTCGGATGTCAACTTTGCGTATTGGTGTGTCCAGCCCAAGCAATCATTCCTGGAACAAGGACATCGATTCTAAACAAAAAATAAGGCAAACGATTTACGTTTGGCTTTATAAAGCGCCAAAAGCGCGAAAAAAAAATCAAAGGAGAACAATATGTACACATGCGACATTAAAAGAATGGAAGACAAGATCAAGACTTTCGCAAAATTTGGAGACACAGGCCATGGCGGAATAACACGATTCTCATTGTCGCCGGAAGCGATTCAAGCAAGAAACGAAATCAAAGCCCGCATGACAAAATTAGGACTTGACTTTAAGACAGATGACATGGGCGACATTTATTGCACGCTTCCGGGAAGCGACCCAAACGCCGGCGTAATCATGAGCGGAAGCCATTGCGACTCTGTTCGCCAAGGAGGAAATTACGACGGAATCCTTGGCGTAATGACAGCTATGGAAGCGATTGAAACAATCGTCACGCAAAAGATTCCCCACAAGCACCCAATTCAACTTGTAGTATGGACAAACGAGGAAGGCGCGCGCTTTGAGCCTGCCATGATGTGTTCAGGAGTTGTAACCGGAAAATTTGACAAGGCTGCAATGCTTGCCTCAGAGGCCAAGGACATTCCCGGATACACATTTGGACAAGCCCTTGAAGAGTCTGGATTTAAGGGAAGCGAAGAAAACAGAATCGACCCAAAAAAAACGACAGGTCTTATTGAGCTGCATATCGAGCAAGGCCCAGTTCTTGAAGACGGAAAGTATGACATTGGCGTAGTAGAAGGAGTTTGCGGAATGATAAACTATGAGTTCACATTCCGAGGACAAGCCGATCACGCAGGAACTTTCCCAATGCCTTACAGAAAAGACGCTCTATACGCCGCAAGCCAGGCGTTGATTTACCTCCACCAACAATTTGACAACCTTGACAAGAAGCTTGTTTACACGACAGGAAAAATCAGCTGCCATCCGAACATTCATACAATCATTCCTGACGAAATCAAATTCACTCTTGACGCTCGACATCAAGATCCAAAGGTAATCGAACAATGCCTTTCAATCATCAAGAACATGCCAAAAGAGTGGGCGCGCTGCTCTATGACTTACGAAGAGGCTTGGAGCCGCAAGACAGTTCAGTATTACCCGGAATTCATTGACGATGTTGAAAAAGCGGCCAAAGATTTAGGTTATTCATCTCTTAGAATGTATTCTGGTCCGGGACATGACGCTCAGTATTTGTGCGACATTGTTCCTACAACAATGATCTTTGTTCCAAGCGATGGCGGACATTCACACTGCGAGCTTGAACATACTCCTGCAGAGAATTGTTGGAAAGGCGCCAATGTTCTTTTGAACGCCATTCTAGAGATTGACAAAAAATAAAAATGATTAAGAAGTGTACCTCTTAATCATTTTTGCGGCGGCATTTTTAGAAAAAAGTGTTGCCGCTTTTTTTAGCCTTTTATTTTTTCCAACAAATCTTTTACATGAAGGGCTGTTTGAATCTTGTATAGATTTTCAGAATCTTGAATGTCAATATTTAGAATTTCCGACATTCTATGAATGCGATAATTTATTGTATTTCTGTGCGCCGAATTTTCTTCCGCCGTTTTTTGAATGCGGCCTCCGGAATTGGCGTAATGCCTCAAGGTCTTTATATAATCGTCGCGCTTTTCGTTGCCTAGTTCGTCAAGCTTTCCTAAAACCTCGTCATAGAAGTTCTGCAAAATCCGCCTGTCTTTCACTTCGGCGAAAATTTTATACACTCCCAAAGAATTGTAGTCTATTACGCTTTCATCGTCTCCGCAAATTTCAAGGGCAAACTCAGCATGATTGTATTCCGCTTCCAATTCAAGACAAGAAGCGCATGTCGAAGAAACGGAAATTTTTGATTCCGCAAGAAACTTATCTTTTTTTATAATCTTGCTCATCAACGCGGCAGTGTTCCTTCCCTCGCCCTTTAGTATGTAAACAATTTTTCCGTTAAAATAAAACCAGCAAAAATCAAAGGAATTCAATCCTATTTTTGTGTTGAATGAATAATCAATGTAGCGCTGCAATTGGTCAGAGTTATTGTCAAAAAGATTTTCAGGAAGCTTCATAAGTATGACTGAAAATTCCGTGGCATTTGAAAACGAAGTGTTTTGAAGACATTTAACGTCAAAACTCTTTGGATGAAAAATGGCGTCATAAAAATTCTGTTCAAGACTTTTATGTTTTTGATTGTCGCTAACAATTTTGTTGCATACTTCTTGCATTAAGTCAATCGTATGTATTTCCCAAGGCATAGTAAAAAGCGGAAACTGCAGCCTGTCACACAAAGAAATTATAGACGCGGGAATCGTATTTATATACTTTCCAACATTAACGATAAGCCCTGACGCATTCCGATTTGTCAATTCCGTTATGGTCTGAGAAAGGAATTCTGTGATGTAATCATTTGAATTGTCGTTGGTATTTTGCGTGTGGCGAAAAACGCTCAAGCCAGTGGTAATGGCAAGTTCGCTTCCGCGAATGAATTCGATAGTGTCCGGGTCTTCAGTATAACACATCCAACTTACATATTTTGTCAAACCGTCTTTTCCGGCCACAAGCTTGAGTCTAAACATATTGATTGTGTAGTTATAAATATACTGAACGCTTAATGCCACCTATAAATCCTTTTCCGAAAACACAGTATATAAAAAAACAATATGGACTGCAATAAAAAACAGATTAAGATTTTTATTTTTTTTAAATTTTAAAAAAAAAATTTTAAATCTTATTGACAAAAAAAATAAATTGCAGTATAAGATTAACAACTTAGACAAAGAGGTCGAAGGAGTATTCCTTCGACCTCTTTTTTTTACGCGGCGATGATGTCGACACAAGTGCACAGTGTCTTTATCATTGCCGTTTTTTTTATTCTGGAGGTACACAGATGAGTGACGTTTGGGGAGTATGGTTCCTGATTGGAGCCGCGCTTGTATTCTTTATGCAATGCGGATTTGCGATGGTTGAGACGGGTTTCACTCGCGCCAAGAATGCGGGCAACATCATAATGAAAAACCTTATGGACTTTTGCATCGGAACACCGATGTTCATGTTCTTGGGTTTTGGCTTGATGATGAGCGAAAACTATCTCTTTGGTTTTATCGGAAAGCCGCACTTGCAGCTTTTCACAAACTTTGCCGAATTGGATTGGTCAAGCTTTGTATTCAACTTGGTATTCTGCGCCACAGCCGCAACAATCGTTAGCGGCGCTATGGCCGAAAGAACAAAGTTCAGCGCCTACTGCATTTATTCAGCGGT
Organism: Treponema sp.; assembly: GCA_024689365.1. Taxonomy (GTDB): domain Bacteria; phylum Spirochaetota; class Spirochaetia; order Treponematales; family Treponemataceae; genus Treponema_D. Next base: position 14,988 of record JAILDQ010000304.1, read on the forward strand.
AATCTCGGCTGTCGTTTATCCAATCGAAGCCGGATGGGTATGGAACAGCCAGGGTTGGCTTGTCCAGCTTGGATTCGTTGACTTTGCCGGTTCAGCAGCCATCCACTCGGTTGGCGGAACGGCCGCTTTGATTGGAGCCATGTTCCTTGGCCCTCGCCTTGGAAAGTACGACTATGACAAGAACGGAAAAGTTTCTAAGGTTCATGCCATTCCAGGCCACTCGCTCACTTTGGGCGCCTTGGGAACATTCATCTTGTGGTTCGGTTGGTATGGCTTTAACGGCGCGGCCTGCACTCAGTTGACAGGAGTCGGCGGATTGGCCGCCGTCTTCACAACGACTACAATCGCTCCGGCAATCGCCGCAATCACGACGATGCTCTTCACTTGGATTAAGAACGGAAAGCCTGACGTTTCAATGACCTTGAACGCCTCGCTTGCAGGTCTTGTAGCCATCACCGCTCCTTGCGCCACAGTAGACGCTTTGGGAGCCACAATAATCGGTGTGGGCGCCGGCATCTTGGTTGTAATTGTTGTTGAAGGCCTTGACCTTAAGCTTCACATCGACGACCCGGTTGGAGCCGTAGGCGTTCACCTTGCCAACGGCGCTTGGGGAACAATCGCCGACGGTTTGTTCAACGTTGAAAGCGGCGTATTCTACGGCGGCGGCTTTAGCCACCTTGGAGTTCAGTGCCTTGGCGAACTTACAATCGTAGCCTGGACAACAGTCTGCATGGTAATCACATTCGCATTGATCAAAAAGTTCCACGGACTTAGAGCCAGCCGCGAAGAAGAAGTTGTCGGTCTTGACAAGCTTGAGCACGGAATCGCTTCAAGCTACGCAGACTTCATCATGGCTCCGCAAGTAATGACAGAAGGCGAGTCAAGCGGAACTGTTCCTGTAGAGAAGGCAGTGCCTGTCGCCCGCGCTACAAAGAAGCCTAGCGCCAAGTTCCACATGGTAACTATCATTACAAGACAGAGCAAGTTTGACGAACTTAAGAACGCGATGAATGAAATCAGCGTAACTGGCATGACTGTGACAAACGTTCTTGGTTGCGGCCAGCAACACGGAAACGTTCAAAAGTACCGCGGCGTAGAAATGGATATGACCTTGCTTCCAAAGATTAAGGTTGACATCGTGGTAAGCGAAGTTCCTGTTGACCTAGTAATCACAGCCGCCAAGGAAGTCCTTTACACAGGCCACATCGGTGATGGAAAGATATTTGTTTACGACGTTCAGAACGTTGTAAAAGTAAGAACAGGCGAAGAAGGCTACGAAGCCCTTCAGGATTAAAAAAAAAATTAAAAAAGATAAGACGGCTCCCGGTCGTGTACTTGCGCGCGCCCGGGAGCCGCTTTTTTTTCCATACCAGTACCCGGAAAATTTAAAATTAATGTAATAAAATCGGCGGCGCGAGGAAGCGGAATTTACTGTGAAAACACTCCCTCGCGCGTCTTATTTTTTTATTTTAAAATCACTTGACCAAGAAAAACGAATTCAGTATTATATGAAAAAATACGGCAAAGAGGTCGTAGATATTTTTTCGCATTGCGCGAAAATTTGTCTACGGCCTCTTTTTTTATGCCCAAAATTTTTTAACGCTTTATAGGCAGGAGATAAGGCATGTGCGGTTTTGTAGGTTGTTTTGATTTGGACAGCGGAAGCAAGCCAATTTCTGAAGGCTTAAGACAAGAATTGCGCTCGCAAGTTTTGGAGATGTCAAAAAAAATTCGGCACAGGGGCCCGGACTGGAGCGGCGTCTACACAGGAGAAAACGCGATTCTTAGCCACGAACGCCTAAGCATCGTTGACCCCTTGAGCGGAAAGCAGCCCCTTGTAAGCGACGACGGAAAATTGATTCTCGCCGCCAACGGAGAAATCTACAACCACAAAAAGATTCGCGCGGAGTTTGAAGGCTCCTACAATTTCCTGACGGGAAGCGACTGCGAGGTCATTCTTCCACTTTACAAAAAGTACCGGGACTCAGGCGATTTTTCTAAAATGATAGAAGAGCTTTCCGGCATTTTCGCCTTTGCCCTTTACGACAGCGAGCGAGACTCTTACTTAATCGCCCGCGACCAAATCGGAGTAATTCCCCTTTACCAAGGCTGGGACAAGGCCGGCCGCTATTACGTTGCGAGCGAACTTAAGGCGCTGGAAGGCCAATGCCAAACAATCGAAGAATTTCCAAACGGCTCTTTCTTGTTTTCCAAGGAGGGGGAAGTCTCCCCCTGCGCGTCCGCTTCGCAGGCCGCTACCCCCTCTGCGGGGGAAAGCCCCCGCAACGCCCCCTCTTGTCCGCGCCCGATTTCTTGGTACAAGCGAGATTGGTCGTCATACGAATCAGTCAAGGGTTCTCCGCGAGCCACAGACGACAAGGGAAACGTCATCAATCCAAGCGTCATAGAAAAAGTAAG
>JAILDQ010000325.1 GCA_024689365.1 Treponema sp.
GCAGGGCAGAAGCCTTTATTGCTTGGGAGAATTTGACAAGGCGGTTTTGGCCTTGAGCGATTTTTGCCACCAAAATCCCGACAGCCCTATGTACGCCTCGGCTCTTTTTTGGATTGCCGAATGCTTTTACGCCGGCTACAACTTTGAGCAAGCCCGTCCCCTTTACGAAAGAATTGTCGACGAGTTTCCAAAGGACGCTAAGGCCCTTGAAGCAAAATACCGCTTGGACGCCATAAACCAGCGCCTGCGCGAAGAAAAGCTTTTGTATCTCTTGCAGCAAACTGGCGAAAGCTATCTTTCCTCAAAAGAAAATTACGAAAAGGCTTTGCGCCGCTACGAGCTTGAGAACGCGATGGGAATCGCTCCCGCCGCTGAGTCCCAAGCCGTTGAGATCGATCCGGGAGAAGGCGAGCCTGCCCCCGCTGTTGAAGCCGCCGCTCCTGTTGAAAAAGAGGAGGCGAAGGTCAGGCCGCAAACTGTTGAGCTCAGCTCGCAAAACGCTTCCGACTATAATTTCATCGACGCTTTGACAAAGCTCAAAAAATCGGCCGCCGAAGCCCAAGGCCTTCTTGACGAAGAGGAGGCCGCTCAATGAAAAAAATAATTTTGCTTTTTGTTTTGGCCGCCTTTGTCGCAAGCCAAAGCGCTTTTGCGAAAAAGAAAAAAGTCGATTACGATTCTGAAGTTCAGCAGAGCGAAAAAGAAGAGCGCGAGAAAAGCGAAAAAAAATCCGCGGCCAAAGAAAGAAAGATTTATCGTTTTGGAAAAGACTATGCCGTTCAAAAAGGCTTGGTCCGAATGGAGACCGTGCGCGAAAGCGGCGCCGTTCTTTTTTATGTCGTGAACGGGAAGAGGGTTTATCCCGCCGTCGAGACAAGCGGCTACGGCCAGTCAAGCTACGTTTCCTTTTACCTTGGCGGGAAGGAATACCGCTTGAACAAAAAGGGAATCGTTTCATACCATTACGACATTGACGACAACTCGATAACTGAGACTTTCACCGTAAAAGGCGTGGCCGAGTTGGTTGCCAAATACGAAATCTCAAAAATGGACCCAAAAGCCGAAAAGGAAAATTCCATTTTGGTCAGCTATTCCTTCAAGAACTTGACTGGAAAAACCCGCGTCTTTGTGTTGAAGTCTGTTTACAATCTTTGCTTGGGCGAGAACAGAAAGGCCCATTATTCCTCGGCCCTTAAAAGCGACATCAGCGGAGAGTACGTTGCTTTTCCGTCAAAAGAGGAAAGTTGGATAATTTCAAGCGACAGCCAAAACGCCGTTGAGGTAATCCTTTTTGGAAAGGGCGTGACTCCTGCAAAAAAAGCAGTTTTGGCCAACAAGGACGTGATAGAAATGTCCAATCCTTCAACGTCCTTCACTCCCGGAAATTCATTCGATTCCATCATGTCCTACAACAACTCGTCCTTGGCCTTGTATTGGGACGCGGTTGAGTTGGACGATGAAGAAAGCGTGGACTATTCTTACAAAATAAATTTCTCTGTGAGCGATTTCCAAAATTCAGGAAAGGGCGTTCCTGTTGTCACTGAAAAAACTGAGCCTGAAAACGACGCGGAGGAAGGCGCCGAAAATAATGGCGAAAAAAAAGACGAGCTTCCTCCCGACCAGCTTAAAGGCGAAATCGACTACATCGACCCCTCAAAGTTGAACGAGGAATACGTTCAGCAATTGATAAACCACATAAACTCTCTTGAACAAAGCGATCCCAGCTTGAACCGAATGAAGATTCAGCAGCTTCAAACTGAAGTTGACGAAGTCCTTCAAGTTCTGAGGAGCCACAAGTGAAAACCGCCATAGACCAGGCTCGCTATTTGATGAACTGCCGCGACTTTGCGGCAGCCATTCAAGTCTTGAACGAAAAGCGCCAAGTGTACGAGGAAAGCTTTGACTACCACTACACTTTGGGCCTGGCCTTTTTGTACGCAGGAGACACTGGAAGCGCCGCGCAAAGCTTTGAGGCCGCCCGCAAAATTAAAATCAACAACACGAATCTTTTGCAAGCGCAGGCCGCGATTTATTTGAGGCGCGGCGACACTGAGCGGGCGGTGCAATATTACCTTGACATCTTGGACTTGGATCCACAAAACAAGGGCGCCAAAAAAGCCTTGGAATTTGTAAGAACCCACGGAGACTACGAGGAAATTTGCCGCTGGGTTGACAGCGGAAAAATCGAGCTTTATTATCCGCCCTTGGGGCCCAATCCAAAAAAAATCAAGGCGATGCTTTTGACCCTTTTTGTCGGAGCCCTGTGCGGAGCGCTTGCGGTTCGCTTTTGGCCAAAGGATTTTTCAAAGAGCTCCCGCGCCGATTTGTCTTCGCTGGTTCTTTCGGTTGACGACAGCGTAAACGCCCGCGGCGTAAAAAAATCCTACAATCAAGCCTTGGAATATTTTGACCAAAAAAGGGACAACGCGGCCCAAAGGGAAGTGAACAAGGTCTTGAATTCAAAAGCCTCCACCGGCCTAAAGCAAAAGGCCAGAACCCTTATGTCATATTTTGAAGCGCCCAGCTTTGACACCTTGAAAGACAATTTCTCATACCAAGAAGTCGCCGCCCAAAGCGCCCTCTACTTGGACTGTTGGGTTGACTGGTCAGGCCGCGTCTCAAACTTGATTCAAGGCGAAAAATCCCTTTCGTTTGACTTGCTCGTAGGCTACGAAGACCTCAAGGATTTGGAAGGCATCGTTCGCGTAGACTTTGACTTTATCCCCGACCGCGACGTAGACCCCGAAAAGCCCGTCCGCGTCCTAGGCAAAGTAGATGTCGACGGCAGCAAAATCGTTCTCAAAGGCCGCTCCATTTACCAAAGCGTAAAAGATTTTTAACCACCACAGAAAAAAAACATAACCCGCTCCCAGTCGAATCGAACGGCCTTCCTCGCGGTTGCTGCTTTTGTGGCTTAACAGCAAGCTCAACGCGCAAAGCGAGCGGCCGTCCGCCTTCTCCTTCGCGCGGGTTTTAATTTTATGTAGTTGCGGAAAATCTTTTACGGGAAAAAACGAAATCGCTCTCGGGGGAATCGAACGGCCTTTCTCGCGGTTGCGCGCCTCAACTGTTTTTAGTGAAAAAAATAAAAACGCTTCCGCCGAGTCTGGCCTTAAAATCTTGGGACGCAAATTTTTATCGATGAAAAAGTTTTCAAGCGGGGCTTTTCAAACTTTTTCTTTATGCCATTCGGCAAAATTGGCGAACAAGTTTTAAGCCCCGCCTCGGCTCGCGCGTTTTTTTGTTTTGCCTTAAGCGGTGGGCGCCGCCTTCGTTCCGAGTAGAAGGAATAAAAACGCTTCCGCCGAGACGGGCCTTAAAATCTTGGGACGCAAATTTTTATCGTTGAAAAAGTTTTCAAGAGGGGCTTTCAAACTTTTTCTTTATGCCATTCGGCAAAATTGGCGAACAAGCTTTAAGCCCCGCCTCGGCTCGCGCGTTTTTTTGTTTTGCCTTAAGCGGTGCGCGCCACCTTCGTTCCGGGTAGAAAGAAACAAAACGCGCGAGGGAGAGGCGGGCTTGACGGCAACTCTCCTTTTGCGCCTGCCGCGGCAAGCGGTAGACGAATAAAGTTACAAGGCGCAAAAGGCGAGTAGCGCCGATATCAAGCGGTGCCGACAAGACCGCATCGACCGGGAGCGTTTTTTTTTGTATTTTTTCTACACCTCCGTATTTTTGTACCGCTCTTTTGCGCTTTTCCCTTGAAAAATCTTCTTTTTTCTTTTAAAATGACGTAAATTCTTCATAAAAATTTATACCTTATGGGTGGAGGTCATATAGTATGGCAGAAAAAAAAGAGGCGGCCGCCAGCGAAAAGCTTCAGGCTTTGGAAGCGGCGCGCTTGCAAATTGAAAAGCAGTTTGGACAAGGTTCGCTGATGAAGTTGGGGACGCAAGCGGACACTGCTAAAATCGACGTGATTCCTTCCGGCTCGATTTTGCTTGACGAAGCTTTGGGAATCGGAGGCTATCCGCGCGGCCGCGTAATCGAAATGTACGGCCCTGAAAGTTCAGGTAAGACCACGCTCGCCCTTCACGCTGTGGCCGAGTCGCAAAAGCTTGGAGGCATCGCGGCCTTTATCGACGCGGAGCACGCGCTTGATCCTGTTTACGCTAAGAATCTTGGCGTTAACATCGACGAGCTTTGGGTGAGCCAGCCGGACACAGGCGAGCAGGCTTTGGAAATCTGTGAAAACTTGGTCAGAAGCGGCGCGGTTGACATAATCGTAATCGACTCTGTCGCGGCCCTTACTCCGCAAAAGGAAATCGAAGGCGAGATGGGCGACAGCGTCATGGGCTTGCAGGCCCGCTTGATGAGCCAGGCCTTGCGAAAGCTCACAGCGATTGTCGGAAAGAGCAAGTGCACCGTAATATTCATCAACCAAATCCGAATGAAAATCGGAATCATGTTCGGAAACCCGGAGACCACCACCGGCGGAAACGCGCTTAAATTTTATTCCAGCGTCCGCTTGGAAATTCGCCGCATAGAAACGATTGACGGAAAGGGCGACGAGGACGCCATCGGAAACCGCGTTCGCGTAAAGGTTGTCAAGAACAAGGTGGCGCCGCCGTTCCGCAAGGTTGAATTGGACATCTACTTTGGGAAGGGAATCTCAAGCGCGGCCAGCTTGCTCGACAGCGCCGTAAAGCACGGACTTATCGATAAGCGCGGCGCTTGGTACACTCGCGGCGAAGAAAAGGTTGGACAGGGAAAAGAGAACGCCGTCAACTTCATCGAAAGCAATCCTGACTACAAGATGCAGTTGGAAAAAGACTTGCGCGCCCAGATTTTCCCGGGACAAGTTTTGCGAAATAAAGAGGGCGAGGTTGTGACTGAAGAGCAAATCCGCGCCTACGAAAAAGCCATGAGAGAGAAGGGAGTTGGAACAGGCTCTCTTCCGACGGACGCGACTCCTCCAGAGGCTGAGGCTCCAAAAGCCGCCGCCAAGGAAGCCGCTCCCGCAAAGGCTCCGGCCGCCAAG
>JAILDQ010000330.1 GCA_024689365.1 Treponema sp.
AGTTTCCAGCCGACCGCTTGCTTTCTTTCGCTTACGAAATTCTTGTAGATTCCTTGCTGCTTGACAAGCTCTTGGTGGCTTCCTTGCTGGACAATCTTTCCCTTGTCAACGACCAAAATTTGCGCGGCGTTTTTGACAGTCTTTAGACGGTGGGCGATCATTACGATTGTCTTTTTCTTTGTCAAGGCTTCGATGGCTTTTATCAAATCCTCTTCGCTTTCTGGATCGACGTTCGCAGTCGCTTCGTCAAGGATGATGATTGGAGCGTCCTTCATAATCGCTCTTGCGATTGAAACGCGCTGCTTTTCTCCGCCGCTTAGAGTGGCTCCGCCTTCGCCGATGACAGTGTCGTAGCCCTTTGGCAAGGCCATGATAAAGTCGTGGCAACAGGCTTTTTTAGCCGCGGCGACAACGTCTTCCATTGAAGCGTTTGGAACGCCAAAGCGAATGTTGTTGGCGATTGTGTCGCTAAAAAGGTAAACGTTTTGGAAAACAAAGGCGAAGTTTTTCATCAAGCTGTCGTAGCTAAAGTCGCGGACGTTGTTTTTGCCAAGGAATACTTCTCCCTTGTCAACGTCCCAAAAGCGGGCGAGCAGTTGAGTGATTGTGCTTTTTCCGCCGCCGCTGGGACCGACAATCGCCGTGGCTTTGTTTTGCGGAATCGAGAGCGAAACGCCGTTGATGATTTTTTTCTTTCCGTAGCTGAACTCAACGTCTTTCATTTCAAGGTCAAAAGACTTTGGCGTGATTTCGCTGCCTGTTGTCTTCATTGTCGGAAGGGAAAGAATGTCGTTTGCCTTTGCGACGCTTGTTTCAACCGCGCGCAAGAGGGCGGAGTAGCTTCCGGCGTTGTCGAGGCTTTCGTAAATCATAAAGGCGCAAGCTTGCATCAAGACGCAGTTTGACAAGTCCATTTGACCCTGCAAGTAAAGGGAAATCGAAAAGAGGCATATTGCGATTCCAGTTCCCTTTGTCATAAGGTTTTGGAAAAATGTGAAGGTCACCGCGGGAATTTCCATCGCAAAGCAAACATGGTTTGCCTCGTCAATCGCGTCGTTGAGCTTGTTGGACGCGCTTTTTGTCAAGTTGAAATTTTTAACTTCCGCGATTCCTTGAACGAATTCCAAAACTTTCGCAACGAGGTTTTCGTCCGCCTTGATTTTTCTGACTGAAATTTTTCTCATGGACGTTTGCATCAAGGAATTCACCGCAAAGAACAGGAAAATTCCGGCAAAGGTTATGAGGCCGACTTTCCAGTTGAAGGCGAGCATCATCAAAGCGATTAACGAAGATGTGATTACGCCCCTTGTTACCATCATGACAACGCGGGTGGCGACGTTGGAAAGGTTTTCCATTGTGTTTGTCGTTACCGCCGCTATTTGTCCAAGAGAATTTTTGGTGAAGCCTCCCATCGGAAGGTATCGCAAATGTTCTGCGATTTGCATTCTCTTTGAGGCGCAAGTGTTGTAGCCCGCTTCCGTTTGAAGCATCGTCGTCTTTTTGTTTATCAAGCTGGCGGCGATTACAGAAAGAAGCATAATCGCGAATGAAATAGCGGCGTGAAGGGGCGAAAGGTTTTTCCCAACGATTCCTCTGACAACCACAAAGAGAGCCGGAATTCTTAGCGCCGAACAAAAGGCCGATATTACGCCAAGCGCGATTGAAAGGTAAAATTTTCGCCTGTCGTCAGGCAAGCAAAAGTCAAAGAATTTTTTAAGCGCGCCAATCATTTTTTGCCTCCTTTTGAATTTTTTGCCGAAGCCTTTTTTGCGGCAGGGGCTTTTGTCTTTGGCTCTTTCGTTTTTGAAGGGCCTTTCTTTTCTTTTGTTGAAGCGGCTTTTGTCGTTCTTGAAGAAGCCTTTGCTGAAGCCGTGTCGCTGTCTTTCGCGCTGATGTGGGACTTCCACATTTTTTTGTAAAGGTCGCATTTTTTGAGCAGCTGCTCTTGCGTTCCGCAAGCCTCTATCTTTCCGTCGTTCACAACGAAAATGCAGTCCGCGTCGGCGATTGTAGAAAGCCTGTGCGCGATGACCAAAAGCGTTTTTCCTTTGACCAATTTTGCGAGCGAATCTTGAATGACCGCTTCGCTTTCGGGATCGGTGTAGCTGGTCGCTTCGTCAAGAATCACAATCGGAGCGTCTTTTAGCATGGCCCTTGCAATCGCGATTCTCTGCCGCTCTCCGCCTGAAAGGTGGCCGCCGGCCTCGCCGCAAACAGTGTCGTAGCCGCTTTCAAGCGACTTGATGAAGTCGTGGCAGCCGCATTTTTTGGCGGCGGCTATTACTTCGTTGTCGGTCGCGTTAGGCTTTCCCATGCGAATGTTTTCCATAACGCTTTGGTTGAACAAGTAGTTGTCTTGGCTTACATACGAAATGTATTTGTTGTAGATTTCAAGCGGAAGGCTTCTTATGTCCACGCCGCCAATCTCAATCGAGCCCGAGTCAACGTCCCAAAGGCTTGCGATCAATTTTGCGATTGTGGATTTTCCCGAACCGCTGGGACCTACAAGGGCGTTCACCGTTCCAGCCTTTATGTCCATGTTGATTCCGTGAAGGACTTCTTTTTCCTTGTAGCTAAAATGAACGTCTTTGAGGCAAATTGAATTTCCCTTGGGCAAAGTCGAAGGAGTGTAGTCAGGGCGCTCCAAATCCTTTTCCTCAAGAATGTTCGCGATTTCGCCAAAAAGGGGTACCGCTTGCGCCAAGTCGTCTTGATAGCTCATTATTGTAAGAAGAGGCGTGACGGCTCCAAGGCTTAAAATCAAGCTCAAAATCAATTTGTCGGCGCTGATGATTCCGCCCCAGCAAAGAAGGCTTCCAATCGGGAGCATGAACAAGAAAGTCGCCGGAAAAACCACCATCGCAAAGGCCATGCTGCCTGTATGCTTTGCCATCCAATCGATGAAACAATAGGCTCCGTCTCGGGCGGCCTTGACAAATTTTTGGTAGGAAGTCTTTTCTTTTCCAAAAACTTTTATGACTTCAATTCCGTTTATGTATTCAATTGTTGTGTCGTTGAGAATTTTTGTTTTTTTAATGCAGTTTCCAAAATCCTCTTCGTAGCCCTCTTCCATTTTTGCGAGGGCGGCCAAGCCGATTGGAATGGAAATCAGCGAAGCCAAGCCCATTCTCCAATCGGTCGCGAAAATCAAGACGAAAGTTGCGATTGAGCCAAAAAGATTCGCGGTGAATTCCGGAACGACGTGGGCGTAGGCTGTTTCCATTGAGTCAACGCGCTCGCAAATTGTGGCCTTAAGAGATCCGGACGGCTTGTCCATGACCGTTCCCAAGGGGAGGCGGCTCAGTTTGTCCAAAAGCCTTTTTCTGATTTGGGACAAAACGTAAAAGGTTGCTTTGTGAGAGAATGTCGTTGAAATTGAATGGAACAAAAGCCTGCAAAGCCAGCCCGCCGCCATAAGCTTTGCGGAAGTCAAGTAAAAATCCCAATCCTTGTTTCCTGACAAAAGCGCGGCGACGAGCTTTGCCGTTGTCAAGTAAACGAAAATCATTCCCGCCACGCCGACCATCGCGAACAAAACGCTCAAGATGTAGTTTAGGTGCCGGCCGGAAGAAAATTCCCACATCCACGAGGGGACGCTTCTTCTTTTTGTATTAGTCATTAACACTCCTGATTAGTTGTTACTAACATAACACTGTTATATACTAAGCGCAAAATTTTGTCAATGCGCTTGCAATTATTCGTTCAATCCGTTAGAATGCATAACAGTGTTATGAAAGACAAAACTATTCCTGAAAAGAGAGACTCTGACACAAAAGAACGTCTTTTGAAGGCCGCCAAAAATGAGTTTTTGGAGAAGGGCTATCAAGACGCTTCGCTTCGCTCTATTTGCAAAAGCGCCGGAGTCACGACTGGAGCCCTTTACTTTTTCTTCAAAGACAAGGACGACCTTTTTGAAAGCCTTGTAAGGGATGTTTCCGAAGGCTTGCTTTCAATGTTAAAAGAGCACTTTGCCGGAGAGCGCAAGGCTTTTGAGGAAATGAAAAAAAGCGGAAAGCTTCCTCCCAGAACGGAAATGGCCGACGACGTTTTCGCTGGAAAAAAGATTTTCCATTATTTGTATTCCCACTACGACGAAGTCAATTTGTTGCTGAAGAAATCAAAGGGAAGCCTTTACGAGAATTTCACAGACCAAGTTGTGGCGATTACAGAAAAGCAAAATTCCTTGGCCTTGGGCAAATACGGAAAGGCCCTTGTTCATTGGGTTTCCCACATGCAAATAAATTCTTTCGTTCATATACTCACCCATGTAAAGTCTGAAAAACAGGCTTCGGAACTTCTGCCGTATGTTATGGCCTACCTTCAAAAAGGATTTTTCGGCTTGGTCGATTGGGATAAAAAATAAAATCAAAAAAATAGTTAGCGCTTGACAATAAATAGTGTTTTACGCTATCTTAAAGATAACGGTGTTATGTTACTAGAGGAGTTTTTCTTATGAAAGTTCAAAAATTCAATGAGTTCTTCAAGAAGGCTGGACAATTCCAGCTTGCCCACAGAATTCAATTCTTAATCGGAATCGCGCTTTTCACGATTGTCGCATGCTCGGCGCTTCCCCGCCTTAAATTGAGCGGAAACGAAGAGGAATGGTTTGACGATTGGGACACAATCAAAATCAGCCAAGACCGCTTTGAGGAAAAATTTGGCGCGGACGATTCTGTAATGGCCTTGATTGAGGCGGAAGACGTTTTTGACCCTGAAGTTTTGACGGCGATTGACAAAATCGGAAAACGCTTGGAGGCGGAAGTTCCTTACGCCAACCGAGTCACATCATTGACGGCGCTTTCGCTTCCGGTTGGAACGGAGGAGGGCTTTGAGATTCAGAATCCCCTTGAAGACTTTTCGATAATGGATTACAGCCAAGAAGAGCTTCGAGAAAAAAAAGAATTCATAATGAGCCGCGATTCGTTGCTCAACGTTCTTGTAAGCGACGATTGCAAGGAAACATGGATCGTTCTTTCGCTTGAAGATTACGAAGAGCCGATGACAGACGCAATGAAAAAAATTCAGCCTCCGGCCGAAAAGATTTTCAACGACCCTGAATTCAAGTCTGAAAAATTCACGATTAAGCCGACCGGAATGAGCTACACTGAATACGAAGAAACGATGGTGACCGAAGAGCAAATCAAGACAAGAATCTTCGCTGGCTTTATCGTAATGCTCTTGTGCTTGATTTTCTTTGTGCGAAGCCTTCGCGGAGTCATTGTTCCTGTGATTGCGACTGTCGGCGCGATCGGAAGCGTTCTTGGAATAAACTCTTGGATTGGAATTGTCGGAAACGACCAAATGCTTATGCTTCCGGTTTTGCTCGCCATGGCCTTGAGCGTAGGATATTCAATCCATTACATAAACGCCTTCCGCTTGCATTTTAGGCGGACAGGAAAACGAAAGGAATCTGTTCTTCTTGCGGTGGAAGAGTCCGGCTGGCCGATTTTCTTTACGGTGGTCACGACAGTCGCGGGAATGATATCCTTCTTGTTCGCCGACATCAGGCCCTTGCGTTGGGTTGGCGGCATTAGCGCGGCGGCTGTTTTCGCGGTTTACGTTTACGTAATAATCTTGATTCCGATTTTCATGAGTTTTGGAAAGGATTCTCTTCCTGCAAAAAATTTCCAGGCTCAAGAGGGCGCCACAAGGGCGGACCTTCAAATGGAAAAATACGGCAATTCAGTGATAAAGACCCGTTTCTTTGTAATCGTCGCGAGCGTCATTATCCTTGTTGGAATGATTCCTGGCATTTTCAGGACAAAAGTCAACATGGACTACACTGAAATGATGGGAGAGAGAACGCCGTTTGTCGCGCGACTTCTTTCGATACTAAAAGGAAAGTTGGGAAGCCAGTATTCCTACAATGTAATGATTGAGTACGACGAGGCCGACGCGCTAAAGTCTTATGACGTTATGAGAAGAATCGACGGCCTTTCAGAAAAGCTTGGAAGCCTTGACTCGACCAAAGTTTCCGGCGGAAAGCCCCGCGTCACCAGCGTCACAAAAATCATAAAGGAAATGAACCGCACCCTCAATTCCGACGAGCCGAGTTTTTACGCTTTGCCCGAAGACGACGACTTGTTGACTCAAGAGCTTTTCTTGTATGAAATTTCTGGCGGCGACGATTTGTTTGACTGGGTGAGCCAGGATTATTCTTCCACCTACATTCACATAGAAATGAGCGGCTACGACGCGACAACAATCGTTTCCGACTTGGAAAAAGTAAAGGCTTGGAGCGCGGAAGCTTTTCCGGACGCAAGGGTTAACGTTGTGGGCGAAGTGGTGAATTATGCGATTATGAACGGAAAGCTTGTTTGGGGAGAGCTCAAGTCTTTTGTCGGCTCTTTTGTAATCATCTTACTTTTGATGGCAATCGCGTTCTCTTCGCTGCACGTTTCTTTAATCGCCATGATTCCGAACGTCGCTCCTGTAATTATGATTGGCGGCGTTATGGGCTACTTTGGAATTTCTCTTGACATGATAACGATGACTGTAATGCCGATGATTTTGGGAATCGCGGTTGACGACACGATTCACTTTACCAACCACATCAAGTATTACTTTGAAAAAGGCTGTTCCTACAAAGACGCGGTTTTGACAAGCTATCGCGAAATCGGAAAGACAATGGGAATGACAACCGTGATTTTGTGCTCGATGTTCCTTGTAATCACTTCAAGCACGATGAACTGCTTGTGCCGCTTGGGCTACCTTAGCGTCATCGGACTTGCGAGCGCCCTTATCGCCGACTACACTTTGACGCCGGTTTTGGTCTTGCTCACAAAGCCTTTTGGAAAGGAAAAAGAGGCAAAGTGATTTTTTCTTAGCCTTGACATTTAGGCTTTTTATTCACTATATTATAAGCGTGAATGACGACTCCGTCGGAGCGGCAATTCGCGCTTATTTTTTTTATTCTATACTATTAGATTGAGCGATGTTTTTGGCGCGGCTAAAAACTCGTGGTTCAAGAAAAGGCGCTCGTCTTTTCCTGAATGGACTTGATCTTAAAAGGACAGGTACTATGACAGTTCTAGACTTCCCGGCATTCAAAAAAGAAAACAAAAAAATTTCCATGATCACTTGCTACGACACGGCTTTCGCCAAAATCGTCGGAGCGTCAAACGTTGACTGCATTTTGATCGGCGACTCTTGCTCGATGGTAATGCACGGAGCGCCCACAACCGTTTGCGGAACGATGCAAATGATGCTTGACCACACAAAGGCCGTTCGCGCCGGAACCGACAAATTCATCGTCGCCGACATGCCTTTTTTGGCAACAAGAAAATCTTTGGCCGACACCGTTCAAAGCGCGGGCGAGCTTTTGGCCGCCGGAGCCAACGCGGTTAAGATTGAAAGAATCGACACTCAGGCCGACACGATAAAATATTTGGTTGACTCAGGAATTCCTGTTATGGCTCACCTTGGCCTTACGCCGCAATTTTTCAACACGATGGGCGGCCACAAAAAGCAGGGCAAGACAGAAAGCGAGGCCGAGCGCATCCTTAACGAAGCGATTTTGGCTGAAAAATGCGGCTGCTTTTCAATCGTCTTGGAATGCATTCCTGAAGACTTGGCCAAAAAAATCACCGAGTCCGTTTCAATTCCTACGATAGGAATCGGAAGCGGCCGCGACACAGACGGCCAAGTTTTGGTTTTGCAGGACGCTTTGGGAATGACTCAAGGCGCTCCAAAGTTCGCGCATAAATTTATGGAAGGCTGGAATTTGATTCTATCGGCCTTGAACGATTACGATATGGACACTAAGCGCTAGTAAACATATCCTGAAACAAGTTCAGGATGACAAAATGGCGGAAGCGGCAACAAACGCGCTCGCGAAACCATTTGTCATCCTGAAAGATGTTCAGGATGACAAAAGGACAAGGAGATTAAGATGAAAATAATTAGAAGCGTAAAAGAATTTAAGGAAGAGCGGGCGAAGATTCCCGCCGATAAATCAGTCGGCTTTGTTCCCACAATGGGCGGCTTGCACGAAGGCCACATGTCCCTTGTAAAAAAATGCAAGGAACAAAACGACGTGACTGTCGTAAGCGTTTACTTGAATCCGACTCAATTCAACGACAAAAACGACTTGAACACATATCCGGCAAACTTTGACGAAGACGTGGCCTTGCTTGAAAAAAACGGCGCGGACTATTTGTTCGCCCCGACATATCCTGAGATGTATCCGGACGACTACAAGTACAAGCTTACGGAAAACGATTTTTCAAAAGTCTTGTGCGGAGCCAAAAGGCCAGGCCACTTTGACGGAGTTTTGACAGTCGTAATGAAACTTTTTAACATCGTTCGTCCAAAGAACGCCTATTTTGGCGAAAAGGATTATCAGCAATACCTCTTGCTTCGCGGAATGATTGAAGCCTTCTTTATGGACATCAACATCGTTCCGTGCCCGATCGTTCGACAGGCGGACGGTTTGGCTGTAAGTTCAAGGAACAGAAAGCTTTCGGCTGACGGAATGAAAAAGGCTCCGCTATTGCACAAGATTTTGGCGGAGAAATCTTCGGTTCAGGAAAAAATCGACGCTTTGACAGCCGCTGGCTTTACCGTTGATTATGTTACTGAACTTGACGGCCGCTTGTATGCCGCGGCTTTCTTGGAAGGCGTGAGGTTGATTGACAATGTCTAAGATTTTATTGTGCGTTACAGGCTCCATCTCTTGCTACAAGGCCGCCGAGCTTACAAGCCTTTTGACAAAAAAGGGCCACGAGGTAAAAGTTTTGGCGACGGAAGACGCCTTGCGCTTTGTCGGAAAAGCGACTTTTGAAGGCCTTTCAAAAAACAAGATTTACACCGACTTGTGGTCGAACGACGACGAGCCTATCGCGCACATAAGCTTGAGCCAAAAGTGGGCGGACGCAATAATCGTTTATCCAGCCAGCGCAGACACAATCAACAAGCTTGCCGCTGGAATCGCCGACAATCTTTTGGGCGCCTTGTTTTTGGCCAACAATTTTACAAAGCCCTTTATCCTCGCTCCCGCTATGAACACAAACATGTTCATGCACCCTGCCACTCAAAAAGCCTTGCAAACATTGAAGGACTGGGGGACAAAAATCATGGAGCCGGGCCAAGGACACTTGGCTTGCGGAGACAAGGGCGTGGGCCGTTTGCCAGAAGCAAGCGAGGCTTTGGAATTTTTGGAGAAGGTTCTTAACTGATGAAAGTCTTGATCACAGGCGGCGGCTGCTCGGAAAAAATCGACAACGTTAGGTCAATCACAAATTTCTCAAGCGGAAAAACAGCCGGCCTAATCGCGCGGACTATTAAAGCCTTAAATCCCGCCGCCGCGATCAGCCTCCTTTTGGCGGAACGCGCGGTTCAAGCGAAAGGCTTTGAAACAAAAAATTTCCGTTCATGCGACGATTTAAAAAAACTCTTGCAGTCGGAGCTTAAAGATAATTCCTACGACTTGATTTTTCAGGCGGCGGCGGTAAGCGATTACAGCGTTCAAAGCCTGACGGTTGACGGAAAGGAATTTCTTCCAGGCCGAATAAGCAAGATAAGCGGAGCGGACGACGTTACAATAAAGCTTAAGAAAAATCCAAAATTGCTTGAGACGATTCCCCTCTGGGCAAAGAAAAACAACAAGGGCGCGGTGGTCGTTGGCTTTAAGCTCACGTCAAACGCAAGCCAAGAGGAGAGGGCGGCGGCGGTTAAAAAACTTTTTGCCGTAAAAAATCCTCCTGACTATGTAATCTCGAACGACCTTAGCGAAATCACGCCAAAAAGCCACCCCTGCGTTCTTTGGCAAAAGGACAAGATAATTATGAGCGGCCAAATAAAAGCCGTAGTGAGGAAAATATATGCTCTTAACAGTTGACGTTGGAAACACGACGATTCAATGCGGCCTTTTTGAAGGCGAAAAATTGGCGCTTCAATTCCGCCGTTCCACAAACCCAAGGCTAAGCTCGGACGAGTTGGGCTTGTTCTTTCGCGACGTTTTGGCCTTGAATAATTTTGACTACAAGAACATTGAGCGAATCGCCTGCTGTTCCGTAGTTCCCGCAATAAACCATTCGCTTTCAAATTGCTTTAGAAAATATTTTTCAAAGGAAGCGCTTTTTATCGCGGCGGGAATAAAAACAGGCCTAAAAATAAAATACGCAAACCCGCGCGAAATCGGAGCCGACCGAATCGCAGGCGCCATTGGAGCCGTTCACGCCGTGAGCAAAAAAAATCTTATTGTCGTTGACATGGGAACCGCCACAACCGTTGACGTAATCACAAAAGACAACGAGTATTTGGGCGGAGCGATTTTGCCCGGCGCCAGCATGAGCGTTCACGCGCTTAGCGAAGGAACGGCGCAGCTTCCAAGCGTTGAGGTGGTCCAGCCAAAAAACGTTTGCGGCTCTTCAACGATAGAAGCCATCCAGTCGGGCGTTTTCTACGGCCAGGCCGGCGCCATCCGCGAACTCGTTTCAAAAATGGAAGAAAGCGTTTTTGGAGGCGAGCGGGCTTTTGTAATCGGAACGGGCGGCTTTTCCCGCTCTTTTGAAAGCTCCGGCCTTTTTGATTTGGTCTTGCCAGACTTGGTTTTGCAAGGCCTTAAAATCGCGCTGGAATTGAACCAATAACTAGGAGCGCAAAATGCAAATTACTGTCTTAAAGTCAAAGATTCATCGCGCCACGGTAACTGACGCAAACTTGGAATACGTGGGCTCAATCACAATCGACAAAAGCCTTCTCAAAAAATCCGGAATGCACCCTTGGGAAAAGGTGGACGTCCTAAACGTCAATAACGGCGAGCGCTTTTCCACCTACATAATGCCTGGAAAAAAGGGCGAAATCTGCCTTAACGGCGCTGCCGCCCGAAAAGCCTGCGTCGGCGACAAGGTAATCATCGTAACTTACACTCAAATAGAAGAAAGCGACGCCGACGGCTACAAGCCCAATATCGTGATTGTTGACGGAAAGAACGCTCCTGTTTCCAATTGATTGGGGCCAAAAGTCCGTATGCAACGCCTTTGCGGGCCAAGATAATCCGCGCTTTCTTGCGGATTTTATTGATTTTCTTTTGACATTTCGTTAGAATGTAAGCGCTAAATAAATTTTTTTTAAACGTTATTTTTGAGAGGAAACTCTATGCTTACATTAAAATTCGGCGGAACTTCAATGGGCAATGCCCGACGCATTCTTGATTCAACTGATATAATTATAGAACAACAAAAAAATGACCGCGTCAGCGTAATCGTTTCGGCTGTCGCCGGCGTTTCAAATAAATTGCAGGAAAGCATCAACGGCTCGATTCGCGGAGAAAATCCCGAAACTTTTGTAAAGGAATTGAGAGCCGTTCACTTGGAAATCTGCCGCGAGCTTCAGTCAAAACTCCAAGGCTTTGACGCAGACGCTGTGATGAAAAGCCTTGAAGACAATTTTGTAGAGCTTCAAAATCTTTTGACAGCCGTCGTCGCTTTTGGCGAATGCACGGACACCGCCCACTGCCGCATTATGGGAATGGGCGAATTGCTTTGCGTTCCGATTGTGGAAGCGGTTCTTCTTGCCAAAAAGCAAAGCGTAATCATTCTTAATTCAAGAAAATTCATCATGGCCACCGGAAGCCAAAAAGAGGGCAGCGCCGACTACGCGAAAACCGCCGAACTTTTGCGCCCTTATTGCGACGGAGAATACAAGGCCCAAACAAGAATTCTTTTGATGCCGGGTTTTGTTTGCTCTTGGATTTCCGGAGAGGGCGCCGAGCCTGTACCCGGTCTTTTGGGAAGAAACGGCTCCGACTTTAGCGCCGCAATCGTAGGCGCCTGCATGGGAAGCAAAAAAGTTCAGTTCTGGACTGACGTTGACGGAATCTACACCGCCGACCCCCGCATCGTTCACGACGCGATTTTGGTTGACGACATGACTTACGAAGAGGCGATGGAATTGGCCTTCTTCGGCTCCAAAGTCCTTCATCCAAAAACCTTGGCGCCATTGGCCGCAAAGGGAATCGAAGCCTGGAGCCTCAACTCCCTCAACCGCGAGGCCCGCGGAACAAGAATCGGAAAGGGGCCTTTTGAAAATTCAAAAGAAGGCGCCAACTTTGTCCGAGGAATTTCTTGCCTAAAAAAGACTTCTATAATTTCTGTAAGCGGAAGCGGAATGCGCGACAGGCCTGGAATCGCCGGCCGCATTTTTGACGCCGTTTCCCGCGCGGGAATTTCCGTTCTTCTTATCACCCAGTCTTCTTCTGAATACACAATCAGTTTCTGCGTTCGAGACGAATCTTCCGGCCGCGCGAAAGAGGCGATTGCAAGCGAGTTTGATTTGGAAATCCAAGACGGAGTGATCAATCCAGTTGAAATTTATTCAAACTGCGCGATTGTTTCTATCGTTGGCGACGGAATGAAAAAGCAGTTGGGCGTCGCAAGCCGCTTCTTTGACTCTTTGGCAAACGCCGGCGTAAGCATTCTTGCCATCGCGCAAGGCTCAAGCGAACGTTCAATCTCCGCCGTAATCGAAGGCGAGATGGGCGACATCGCCGTTCGCATGGCCCACAACTTTTTCTTCCATACAGCGCAGTCAATTCAAGTATTCGCTTTTGGCGCTGGAAACATTGGCGGAACCTTGCTCGACCAAATCGGCGAGCAGCAGGAAAGCCTTTTGGCGCAAGGAATCGACATCAAGGTTTTGGCGATTTCTACCGTTGACGGCTTGATGCTTGACGAAAATGGAATTGACCTTAAGACTTGGCGCGAGACTACAAAGAAGATGCCGCTCAAGACAAGCGTTGACGAAATCCTGAAATTCGTTCGCGACAAAAAGCCGCTCAACCCTGTCTTCGTTGACTGCACCGCAAGCTATGATTTGCCGGAGCGCTACCTTGACATTTTGGAAGCGGGAATGTCGATCGCGACTCCAAACAAGAGGGCCAACTCTATGAGCATGGACTTTTACAAAAAGCTCAGGACTGTCGCGAATAAAAAGCGCCGCCGCTTCTTGTACGAGACAAACGTCGGAGCCGGCCTTCCAATCATCGACACTTTGCAAAACCTCTTTAGGTCTGGCGACAAACTCACTCGCTTTACAGGAATCATGTCAGGCTCCCTTTCATACATCTTTGGCCGCTTGGACGAAGGCGTTCCCTTTAGCCAGGCCGTAATTGAAGCCAAAGAAAAACGCTACACTGAGCCTGACCCCCGCGACGACCTTAACGGAATGGACGTGGCGAGAAAGGGCTTGATCATCGCGCGCGAAGCAGGCTATGACATCGAGCTTTCCGACGTTCAGGTTCTAAAGGTTTTCCCGGAAGACTTTGACACTTCTGGTTCTACGGAAGAATTCCTCAAGCGCCTTCCGCAGGTTGACGACTACTTTAAGAAAAAGATTGACGGCTTAAAAAAGCAAAACAAGGTTTTGCGAATGGGCGCCACAGTTCAAGACGGAAAATGCACTGTAGGAATGTTTGAGGTTGGCCCGGAAGATCCCCTTTACGCGGTAAAGGGCGGCGAGAACGCTTTTGTTTTCCATACCGCTCGATACCAGCCGATTCCTCTTACTGTTCGCGGTTACGGCGCGGGCGCGGGCGTTACAGCCGCCGGCGTATTTGGCGACATTTTGCGAACGGTCAGCTTCAATACGGAACGCTAGAAACAAGGCAAAAATAAGGAAAAAAAATAAATGGTAATTGTATTAAAACACGACATTTCCAAAGAGGAAAAAAAGTCGTTGGCTAAATTTTTGGGCGACCAAAATTTTAAGATGAACGAAATCGCCGGCGAAGAGGAAACAATCATCGCCGCTGTCGGCCGCCTGAAAATGGATCCGCGCGAAGTTGAAATTCTTCCTGGCGTTGAGCGCGTCATTCCGATTTCAAAGCCATTTAAAATGGCCAGCCGCGAATTCAAGCCGCAAAACTCTGTCGTGGAAATACCGTCGCCAAGCGGACAATTGATTCGAGTTGGCGGCCAGCGCATTGTGGCCATCGCAGGTCCTTGCGCGGTTGAAAGCCGAGACCAAATGATGTCGGTCGCCAAGCGCGTCGCGGAAAGCGGAGCGGTAATGCTTAGAGGCGGAGCCTACAAGCCTCGAACTTCTCCATATTCTTTTCAAGGCCTTGGAGAGGAGGGCTGCAAGCTTTTAAAAGAAGCCGGCGACAAGTACGGCTTGCCGGTTGTGACTGAATGCGTCGCCGCCGAATACCTTCCCGCAATGCAAAAGGCTGGAATCGACTGCTATCAAGTTGGCGCCCGCAACATGCAAAATTTTGAAATGCTAAAGCGCTTGGGAAAAATCAACAAGCCTGTAATCTTAAAGCGCGGAATCAGCGCCACGATTGAAGAATGGCTTATGAGCGCCGAATACCTTTTGTCTAGCGGCTGCGAGCAAGTAATCTTGTGCGAGCGCGGAATCAGAACCTATGAACGCGCCACCCGCAACACTTTGGACTTGAGCGCCGTTCCGATTTTAAGAAGCATCACCCACCTTCCGATTATCGTTGACCCAAGCCACGCGCTTGGAATTCGCGACAAGGTAAGTCCTATGGGCTTTGCGGCCATTGCGGCCGGCGCTGACGGAATCATCGTTGAAGTCCACTGCAATCCTGACAAGGCTTTGAGCGACGGCCCCCAGTCCTTGTATCCAGAACAGTTTGACAAGCTTATGCGCGACATCGACGCCTTGGCTCCGATTGTCGGACGCGAAGTCGCCCATATTAGAAGAAGCGAAAGTCCTGTAAAACTTTCAAGCGGAAAAAAGACCGCCGCCAAAAAAGCGAACGACAAATTGGTTTGCGCCTTCTGCGGAAAGCGCGGAGCCTACGCCGAGCAGGCGATTACCCGTCACTTTGACGACGAGGCTGTGGCTCTCCCTGTCGATTCCTTCCGCGAAATTTTCCAAAGCGTTTTGGACGGAAAGGCCGACTACGGAATGGTTCCGATTGAAAATTCTTTGGCCGGTTCGGTTTACGAAAACTACGACAACTTGGCGAACTTTGAGGACATAAGCATCGTTTCAAGCGTTACTTTAAGAATTCAGCACGCGCTCCTTGGAGCGAAAGGCGCGACAATCGACGACATTAAATCGGTTTACTCGCATCCGCAAGGCTTTGCCCAGTGCTCAAAGTTTTTGGCTTCTCATACGGATTGGAACAAGATTGACGCCGTTTCTACAGCGACGGCCGCGAAGAGCGTTTCCGAAAAAGGCTCAAAGGCCAACGCCGCGATCGCGAGCGCCGTCAACGCAAAGTACTACAAGCTTTCTGTAATCGACGATTCGATTGAAGACGATCCAAAAAATTACACAAGATTTTTTGTCATCGCGGCCAATCATTTTGTCGCGAAGAAAAAGGGCGACAAATCCGCTTCTTTGGCCTTTAGGGCTCAAAAGTCTGCGGGCGTGAAGCCCAACGCGGTTTCGTTCATGTTCAGCACAAAGAACGAGCCGGGTTCCCTTTACAACTGCCTTGGAGTTTTCCAAAAGAACAAGCTCAACTTGACTCGCCTTGAGTCTAGGCCTGTTCACGGAGAAACTTGGAAATACAATTTTTACGCCGACGCGGAGCTTTCTCCTGAAGAAAGAAACGTGGACTATGTAAGCGATGTTTTGGAAGCTCTCGCAAAAGAGGCCCAGGACGTTCGCTTGCTTGGCGTTTACAATGCGGAAACACGTTAAAAGCCTTGCGGCTTTTAACTGACGAGTTTTTTGCTTGCGTAAAAAGCTCGCGAATCGGTATATATAACCTTAAATTAAGGGGGATAATTAAATGCAAAAATTCGTTCTTTCTGTTTTGGTGGAAAACCACGCGGGCGTTTTGAGCCGCGTTTCAGGCTTGTTCAGCCGCCGAGGATACAATATCGACAGCCTTACCGTTTGCGAAACTAGCGACAAGGCCATTTCGCGCATGACTATTGTAGTTATGGGCGACGAGCACATTCTTGACCAAATCGAAAAGCAGCTTTCAAAATTGGTGGAAGTTATTTCCATCGAGCGCTGTACAAGCGAAACTTGCGAACGCGAAACAGCCTTGATCAAAGTAAAGGCTGACGGTTCCAAGCGCGAAATCATCATCGGCACTTGCGACATTTACCGCGCCCACATCGTTGACGTAGGACCAGAAAGCGTAATCGTAGAAGCGACTGGCAGCGAAACAAAAATCGACAGCCTCATCCGCTTGCTCGAGCCTTTTGGCATTTTGGAATATGCCAAAACAGGCCTTACAGCCATGAGCCGAGGTTCAAAAGTTTTGAAATAATTATTGCGCGGCGAAAAGATCTTTTTGCTGGTTATTTTTGCCGCAATTTTTTCCACTGCGCGTCATATAGGCGCCATTCGTTTTCGCTGATTTGCGCGAGCGAAAAATAAAATGAACTTGGGGCGAAGAAGGCTTTTTCTTCGTCCCATTTTTTTTCTTGGGGAAGAAGTTCCACGATTGACTTTGCGCGCTCAAAAATTTTTTGCAAGTCAAAGGCTTTTTTTGGGGGGAGCGTAAAGGCGCAGGGCAGGGCCGCGAAAAATTGCCGGCCCTTAGCTTCGATGAGAGCCGGAAAGTAGTAAAGGTCGCCCTGGTCTTGCGCTTTAGAATCCATTTTACAAGAGGCGGGCCTGAAAAAATTCAAGCGGCTTATTTCTAAAAAATCTTCTTTTGTAAAATCGTCTGGCAAAACGCATAAAAGGGGCCAAAGAAAAATCGGACGCTTCGCGTCGATTTTTTGTCGGACAAGGCCGCTTTCTTTGTCAAAAAAAACAGGCTCTCCTTTTCCTAAAAAAGCGTCGCGCGCTTGCTCCAGCTTTAATTCTTGAGAAGGATTTATTTTGATGACATTGAATTCCGTCATTTGTCAGAAGTCAGTTTTGGGTTGAATTCACGCTCTACGCCTACGGTTGTCGGCGGTCCGTGGCCAGGCATTATTACCGTGTCGTCGGTTTGCGAAAGAATTTTTTGCTTGATGTTTTTTACAAGAGTTCTTTCTGAAAACTTTGAGTTTGTGCTTCCAATCTTGCAGGCGCTCAAGGAATCGCCGGTAAAAATCACGTTTCCGATTTTGTAAACCATCGAATCGTTTGTGTGGCCGGGCAATGAAAAATATTCTACGTCAAGGCCCGCGATTTTGATGACGCCGTCGTCCTTTAAAACGTTGGTGTCGTTTCTGGCCACTTCCCAGTCGGCGGCGTAAACTTTTGGAGAATAGATTTTTCTTAAAGACGTCAAGCCTGCGACGTGGCTTCCGTGATTGTGCGAAATCAAAACGCCGGTCAATTTATAGCCGCCGATTTCTATGTGGTTTATTATTTCTGTCGTGATTTGGCCAGGGTCAATGATAATGGCTTCGCGCGTTTTTTCGTTTACGATTACGTAGCAGTTTGAAAAGCCTTCCAAATTCAAGTGAAAGTAAATCTTCATTCCAGCCTCACATTGAATCCTTGAGGAAAATCTCGCTTCCGCGTTCGTCAAAAAGAGCTTCGCGCATGTTGGATGATTTGAACAAAAGGTTTTGCTGTTCCAAGTTGAAGAACATCGTGTTTTTTATGTTGCAGTTTCTAAAGGAAGTGTCCACAAGCTTTGAGCGTATGAAGCGGGAATTGTACAAGTCCGAGTCGTCAAACGAAGATTGGTAGGCTTGGATTCCGCAAAAATTGTCGTGAATCATGTCGCTTCCCGTAAAAAGGATGTGCGAAAAAATGCAGCCGCCAAAAGAGGTGAATTGCATGTTGCTTTCCAGCATCGCGCAGTCTGTGAAAATCGAATGGTCGAACAAGCTCATCCTTGACCTGAATTTCGTTGAGTGCAAATTGTTGAAGCGGCAATTTTGAAAGTTGCAGCCGTAAAAACGCTTGTCGGTAAGGTCGATGTTTTCAAAAGTGATTCCGCTTGCGTTGAGACCCACTATTTTTTGGCGTTGGTTAATGTAATTGTAAACGTCGCCTATGATTTTTGCCTTGTCAGGGTGGTGCTCAAAGCAAAAGCTTTCCGCTTCGGCCAATTCGCCGTAATAGTTAAAGACGGAAAGCGCCATTTTTTTGCAGCCATCTGCCATGCATTTGTTTTGCTGGAACATAGTTCCATTATAGAATATGCCCGTTGATTTTGCAAGGTTTTTGTGGACAAAGATTGGTCTTTATGCTAGTATTGTTTTTATGAACGCAAGCGACATTGAATTTTTAGACAAAGCCATAAGGCGCGTTCCCGATTTTCCAAAGCCGGGAATTCTTTTTTACGACATAACAAGCATTTTGGCAAAGCCGGATGTCTTTAAGTTTTGCATTGATAAAATGGTCGAGCTTTACAAGGACTCAAAAATTGACGCTGTTGCCGCCGTTGAATCGCGCGGATTTTTGTTCAGCGCTCCATTTGCCGAACGCCTTTCAATACCTCAGATTCTTGTAAGAAAAAAGGGAAAGCTTCCCGGAGAGACTTACTCTTGCAAATACGCCCTTGAATACGGAACAGCTGAAATAGAAGCCCACAAGGCCGATGTCGAAAAAGGAAAGAATTATCTTATCGTTGATGATTTGATTGCCACAGGCGGAACCTTGACCGCCGCCCGAAACGTAATTGAGCAGGGCGGAGGAATCGTTACTGATTTCTTTGGCGTGATTGGCCTTCCTGACCTTGACTACGCAAAGGCTTTGGCTCCCGCAAAAGTCACCACTTTGATTGACTTTCACGGAGCTTGATCCGCACGGAAACACCTTTTTATTTTGTAAAGGCCCTGGGTATGAACATCAGGGCTTTTTCTGTTTCAGCGGTGATGATGTCCCATTTATGGCCGCTGATGAATTCCTTTTTTACAATCCAAGAGCCTCCAACTGCCAAAACGTTTTGCTTTGACAAATAGCCGCCTGCGTTTTCCGCAGTGATTCCGCCCGTTGGAATGAACTTTGTTTTTGGGAAAGGACCTGCCATCGCGTCCAAAAAATCAGTCCCGCCCAAGAGTTCGGCCGGGAAAAGCTTTAGGACTTCAAGGCCAAGCTGAACCGCGCAATTTATTTCTGTTGGCGTCGCCACTCCCGGAACGACGGCCACTTCGCGGCTCTTGCAGTATTCAACGATTTCTTTGTCAAAGCCCGGCATTACGATGAACTTTGCTCCGCAGGCAATCGCTTCTTTTGCTTGCGCGACAGAGGTGACAGTTCCGGCGCCTGCCAAAATGTCTGGACAATGGGCGCTCAATTCGCTTATGGCCTTTGGAGCCGCGTCGGTTCTGTAAGTTATTTCCGCGATTTTTATTCCGCCCTTTAAAAGCGCTTCAGCCAATGGAACGGCGAGGCTTGCGTCTTCAATCGTCGTTACTGGAATGATTTTTGTTTGCTTGAAAATTTCAAAAATGGGGTTCATGTTGTTGACCTTCCTTTTATTTTACTTTTCGGCTTCAAGCCGATTTTCCAATTCGTCGTCCATTAAATAAAAAAAATCCAAGCCGGTCCGCTCTTCCACTTGGTCAACGGAAAAGCGATAGTTCCTGAAATTTTCTTTCGCCGCGCTGGCTGGAATTATGTAGGCTTCCATCTTGTAGTTTTCAGCGTCCTTTATCAAGGCGACCTTGTAAAAATATTCCGGAACCGAAACTTTGTTTTTTCCGATTGTTGGATAAATATTTTTTTCCAAAAGAGGACCGGTCGCGATGTAAATCTTTTCATGATTTTGCGCCAAATTTCTAAAATGCTGCTCCAAACTGTTCCAAACGCCTTCGTTAAAGGGGTGGGGCTGTGGGCTTATGTTGCTGAGCAAAAAAGATTCGCTCATAGCCTGAACGCTGTAGGCCATGTCGCCCGCCGGAGCCAAGTGTCCCCGGTCGTAGCCGGATTTCCTGTAGTCTTCAAGAATCGCCGAACCGCTTTTAATTTCAAAGTCCTCTCTAAAGTCGTTTGTCCGCTTTGTGTTTTTTTCAAGTTTTGAAATGTCCAAGGTGTAGGCCACCCAATCAGCCTGTTCGTGCTTTTCGTTGTAGCAAAGGACGTAGCCTGAACGCTCTACGATTTGTCTGTTTTTGTTCAGTTGGCATAGGGGAATCTCGTAGCGGTCTGACTTTTCAATTGATTGGTAGAAAAGTTCGTTCTGTCGCCTTTGGGCAAGGTCATAGCTTACGCAAGAAAAAATCGCAAGCAAGGAGAAGACGATTATTGCGGCCGGAATGATTTTTTTCATCCTAAAAATTATAGCATGCTTTGCATGCTTTTGCTAGAGGTAGTATTGAATGTCCGCTCGCGAGCTTAGGCTTTTTGTGAGTGTTGCCTGTACAATTCTAGCGCGGCGACCATAAGCGCGTGGGGGCATTCCGGGCCGCCCATTTTTTCAAAGACCTCTTTTTGTGAAAGCCTTTGGCAGTTTAGGAATTCGTCCGCGTCAAGTTTTTGCTCGCCAACTTTTTTCAAGTCCGTTGCCAAAAAAACGTGGAAGCGGTTTGAAAAAAGCGCGGGGTTAGGGCTGAAGCTTCCAAGGTGAACAAGGCTTCCTGCCTGGCAGCCTGTTTCTTCCAAAAGTTCGCGGCGGGCTCCTTCCTCGGGACTTTCGCCCTGGTCAACCACTCCGCCAGGGAATTCCAAGCTAAGGCCTTGGTAGGCGTGGCGCCATTGCTTGACCATCAAAAAGTCGTTGTCGATTACTGGAATCACGGCGGCCCAATCAGGCGCGTCAATGCAAATGTATTTGCCGCTGCGTCCGTCCGGCGCTTGGTTCAGGCTTTGGTTCACTGTAAAAACAGGAGTGTCCAAGAGCTTTTCCTTGTTTCCGATTTTCCAAATTAAAGAAGAATCGCTTTTTTCCTTTGACATAATTCGCTTCCTATTTTATAATAACAGTATAGTTAGATTATAAACTTTTGTCACTAAGATATACGGGAGGCGCGCATGGCGATAATTTGCATGGCTAGACAAGTGGCGGCTATGGGAGACGAAATCAGCGCGGAAGTTGCCAAGCTTCTAAATTATAAATTCATGAAAAGGACAGACATCGAAAAACGCATTGTCGAACTTGGCTTTCCAAAGGAAAAGCTTCATAAGTACGATGAAGTCAAGCCTGGCTTTTTCGCTTCTCTCGCAAGGGACCGCGACGAATATTTGGATTACTTGCAAACGGCGGTTCTTGAAGCCGCTTCTGAGGGAAATTGCGTTTTGATTGGCCGCGGAACTTCTTTTGTTTTGAGCGAACTTCCAAACATGTTGGCCTTCCGTTTTGTGGCCGACCATCAAATCCGTTTGGCCCGCTTGGAACATGAATTCAACTTTACGGAAAAACAAGCCCAGCAAAGAATCGACGAAAGCGATTCCAACCGCCGCGGCTTCCACAAAAGTTTTTTCAATTCCGACGCGGAAGATCCCGCCCATTATCATCTTGTGATAAATTCTGGCAAGCTTGACATTAAGAGCGCGGCCGCCTTGATTGTTTCAATCGTGGAAACGAGTGTGACTCCAGATTTGGAAGCGGCGGGAAAGAAAAAAGTTTCGGAAATGCTCTTGGCGCAAAAGCTTGTGAACTTTTTGGTCTTTGAGCATAAAATTTCGGTGAACTTTTTGCGGGCCCTTGTCATTGACAAAAAGATTGTATTGCAGGGAATCGCCGATTCAAGCGCGATTGTGGAAAAGGCCCTTGTTCTCGCGCAAAAAGCTTATCCCGATTACAAGATAGAGTCGGCCATAAGCGTCGTTCAAGACTTTAAGACTTACAAATGAATTTTCAGTCTGCGGTTTTCGTGAACCTGGCTTTTGTTTTTCTCGGGGCTTTTTTGGGAAGCCTTTTGTGCATTCTTTGCGCCAAGGCTTTTAAAAGAAAATGCTACAGCTTTCGTCTTTCATTGTGCTTTTTGCTTTTGTCGGCGGCAATCGTTTTTTTTGTTTTGTTCGTCATCAAGGAAAAGGCAGACTTTGCCCAAAACTTTTTTTTGCATTTGAATGAAAGCCTTTTGATTATTTCGCTCTATTTTTTTGCGGGCCTTTTGTGCGCCGCAAGCCTAAAAGTTTTCTTTCCTGTAATTTCCGTTTTGTACATAATTTGGACTTTGTCGTTCGGAATCTTTCTTTACAAGAATCTTCCTCTTCCGCAAAAGTACACGCTGACAGTAAGCGAGTCTTTTGCGCGCGACGAGGAGAGCGGAAAAGAATGGAAGCTTTCTTCCGAAAGCAAAAAAACAGTCGTTGACTTTAGCGTTTGCCAGATGAACAAGAACGCGCTTTTTCCGCTTCCCCGTTTTTGGCATTCTTTTGACGGCGCAAGGCCGGCCTCGCAAAATCCCAGCGCAAAGCCTTTCTTTTTTGAAGATTCTTCGTTTGCAAAGTCCAGCGGCTTTTTGCCAAAAATTCAAAGGCTCTACGCTTGGGCCGCAAAAAAACTTTTGGGCCGGCCAAAAGTTTATAGCCTTGAGCTTCCCCAGCAAGCCCTTTATCCAGTAATTTTTGAAGTTAAAGTCAATTCACGCGGCGGAAACTTTTTGGCTTCGGTTGAAAAAATAATGTAAAGGCGAACCAAGGTGTAAACATTATGGAAAAAGTTTTGGCGAAGAAAAATGAGTCGATTCAAGTTCTCAGAGGCCTTTTGTTTTTGGTTGTATTTTTTGGGCATGCGTGCGGTGAATTATCGATTTCAAATATCTTTATTAATTTACATATGAGTGTAACTCCATTCTTTGTTTTATCAGGTTTTCTATTAATGTTTCGTGATTCACAAGAGGATAGCGTTTTTTCATTAAAAGAATGTTTTAAATCTATGACAAAAAGAATCTCAAGATTGTATCCATTGCATATTTTGACAACACTATTTTGTTTCCTTATTTGGACCGTTCGTTATTTTCATGGCGGTGTATTAATGGAACGTATAAAGGAAATGTTAATTGCTTTTTTTCTTCATTCAATTCTTTTGCAATCATGGATTCCTATTGAGAAGGTAATAATAAAATTGAACGCTCCTTCGTGGTACATCGCTACGGCCGCATTTTTGTATTTTATGTATCCCGTAATAAGAAAACTTGTCTGTAAATATAATAAGTGGGCGCTTCTTTTTATGATGGTGATATTAAGAGTCACTTGGGCTGCATTCGTTATGGTTCTAGGCGAAAAATATGATTTTGATTTCTTTTCGA
>JAILDQ010000024.1 GCA_024689365.1 Treponema sp.
GTCTCCTTTGGGCGCTAGCGGAAGCGCGATTGGCGAGACAGTGTTCACCACGGGAATGACAGGTTATTTGGAGACTTTGACAGATCCCAGTTATTACGGACAAATCGTTACGCAGACTTTTCCTTTGATAGGAAATTACGGAGTGATACCGCAAGATTTTGAAAGCCGGAAATCTTGGGTTCGCGGATACATTGTCAGGGAACTGTGCGATGAGCCTTCAAACTTTCGCTGCAAGGACAAGCTTGACTCCTTCTTGAAGGAACAAAACATTGTGGGCATTTGCGGAATCGACACCCGGGCGCTTACAAAAAAACTTCGAGAGTCAGGCGTAATGAACGGAATGATTGTGAGCGGAAAAGAAGCCGAGTCCTTGGGCCTTGAAAAATTTTTGCAAGCGCCAAAAGATTTATTGCAAAAAATAAAGGCCTTCAAAATCGAGGACGCGGTAAAAAGCGTAAGCCGCTCGGACAAAGAGGAAGAATCGCCCAAAGAAAAACAAACAAAGAAGGTGGCCCTTTTTGATTTTGGCGCCAAGGAAAACATTGTCAGGGAACTTTTAAAGCGCGGTTGCCAAGTTGACATTTTCCCTTACGACACAAGCGCAAAAGAAATCATTTCGCTAAATCCCGACGGAATAATGCTTTCAAACGGTCCTGGCGATCCCGCGGAAAATGTCGGCGTTATAGAAGAAATAAAAAAGCTTTGCGACTATAAAAAGATTCCGATTTTTGGAATATGCCTGGGCCATCAAATGCTTGCCCTTGCGCGCGGAGCTAAAACTTGCAAGTTAAAGTACGGCCACCGAGGCGCGAACCATCCTGTAAAGGACACTAAGACGGGCCGAGTCTACATCACAAGCCAAAACCATGGCTACGCCGTCGAGCCTGATTCCCTTGGGCTTTTTGCGAAAATGTCTTTTGTGAACGTCAACGACGGAACTTGCGAAGGAGTGGAATACACTGACATTCCAGCCTACAGCGTTCAGTTCCATCCGGAAGCGTGCGGCGGCCCTCACGACACAAACTTTTTGTTTGACAAGTTTTTTTCGATGATGAATCAAGGAGGCGACCATGCCGCTCAATAAGGATATCCACAAAGTAATGATCATCGGAAGCGGCCCGATTGTAATCGGACAGGCGGCGGAATTTGACTATGCCGGAAACCAAGCTTGCAAGGCGCTTAAAGAGCAGGGCCTTGAAGTGTGCTTGGTGAACTCAAACCCGGCCACCTTGATGACTGACCACATAATGGCCGACGAGATTTACCTTGAGCCTTTGACATTGGAAAGCCTAAAGCGAATCATTCAAAAAGAAAAGCCGGATTCTCTTCTTTCTACCTTGGGCGGCCAGACTGGATTGACCTTGAGCATGGAGCTTGCAAAGTCAGGCTTCTTAAAAGAAAACAATGTTCAGCTATTGGGAGCGCGTCCGGCCACCATCGACAAGGCCGAAGACCGTCAGCTCTTTAAGGACACGATGGAAGAAATCGGCGAGCCTTGCATTCCTTCAAAAGTTGTGACGACATACGAAGACGCGGTAGACTTTGTTCACAACAAAATCGGCTTTCCTGTAATCATAAGGCCGGCCTTTACCCTTGGCGGAACCGGCGGCGGAATCGCGAAGAACGACCGAGAGCTTGACGAAATCGCCCATAACGGACTTCATCGTTCGCCCATCCACCAAATTCTTGTTGAAAAATGCATCGCGGGCTGGAAGGAAGTTGAGTTTGAGGTAATGCGCGATTCGGCCGGAAATGTAATCACCGTTTGCTCGATGGAAAACTTTGATCCGGTTGGAATCCATACGGGAGACTCAATCGTAATCGCTCCGACAGTGACTCTTTCCGACAAAGAGTATCAAATGCTTAGAAGCGCCGCCCTGAACATTATCAGCGCTCTGAAAATCGAAGGCGGCTGCAACTGCCAGTTCGCGCTTAACCCAGACAGCTTTGAGTACGCCGTAATAGAAGTGAATCCCCGCGTAAGCCGCTCGTCCGCGCTTGCCAGCAAGGCCACAGGATATCCGATTGCAAAAGTCGCGGCGCTTATCGCGATTGGCTACACGCTGGACGAGATTCCAAACTTTGTCACCAAAAAGACCAAGGCTTGCTTTGAGCCCGTCTTGGATTATGTAGTCGTCAAAATGCCAAAGTTCCCCTTTGACAAATTTGTTTACGCAAAGCGCGAGCTTGGAACGCAAATGAAGGCTACTGGCGAAGTCATGGCAATCGGCCAAAATTTTGAGGAAGCGATTTTAAAAGCCGCGCGCGGACTTGCCGTCGGCGTAAAAGACTTGAATCTTCCTGCGTTTGAAAAAGAAGGCGACAACATAATTCGCGAGCGGGTAGGCCGGGCAAGCGACCAAAGAATATTCGCGATTTACCAAGCCTTAAAGCGCGGCCTTCTTGGCGTTCAAGAAATTCACGAGATTACAAAAATTGACGAATGGTTTTTGAACAAGCTTAAAAAAATCGCGGACAAGGACGCGCTGCAAAAAAATGGCCGCGAGCTAATGTATCCGCCCCGCTCATTTAAAATGGTTGACACTTGCGCGGGCGAGTTTGACGCTGAGACTCCGTATTTTTATTCCACGACTTCCGGAGAGAACGAAGCCCAAAAATATTTGGCCGAGCGCGATTCGTCAGAAAAAAGAATTCTTGTTCTTGGCTCGGGGCCGATAAGAATTGGACAAGGAATCGAGTTTGACTACGCGAGCGTTCAATGCGTTCGCGCCTTAAAAAAGTTGGGCTACGAAGTCGCGATTGTGAACAACAATCCGGAAACAGTTTCGACCGACTTTGACACCGCCGACCGCCTTTACTTTGAGCCCCTCACTCCCCAAGACGTTATGAATGTCATTCAAGTTGAAAAGCCCTTGGGAGTCGTCGTCGCCTTTGGCGGACAAACGGCGATCAACCTCACAAAATTTTTGGACGGACAGGGAATAAAAATTCTTGGCACCAGCGCCGACTCCATCGACCTTGCCGAAGACCGAGAGCGTTTTGAAGAATTGTGCGAGCGCCTTCAAATAAAAAGGCCAAAAGGACTTACGGTCTTTACCGAAAGCGAAGCGCTTGAAGCCGCGGCAAGATTGAAGTATCCGGTTTTGCTAAGGCCCAGCTATGTTCTTGGCGGACAAAACATGATAATCGCGAACACAAGCGGCGACGTAAAGGAATACATGAAAATCATTTTGTCGCAGGGAATTGAAAATCCAGTTTTGATTGACCGCTATATGGAAGGAACGGAATTGGAAGTCGATTGCATTTCCGACGGCCAAGACGTTTTGCTTCCTGGAATAATGGAGCACGTGGAGCGCGCCGGAATTCATTCGGGAGATTCCATCGCGGTTTACCCCGGACAGTTTCCTGAAGGCATCGAAGAAAAAATTGTCCGCCAGTCAACCGACCTCGCGCTCGCCCTTGGAACGAAGGGCCTTGTGAACATTCAGTATTTGATTTTTGAAGGCGACCTTTACATCATCGAGGCCAACCCCCGCTCAAGCCGAACCGTTCCTTACCTTAGCAAGGTGACAGGAGTGCCGATGATTGAGCTTGCCACGCGCGCGATGCTCGGAGAAAAAATTCGCGACATGGGTTACGGAACAGGCCTTTACAGAAAGCCCGACTACTTTGCGGTGAAAGTTCCTGTGTTCAGTTTTGAAAAACTTATGGACGTTGACACGCATTTAGGGCCGGAGATGAAATCCACTGGCGAAGTTTTGGGAATCGCAAAGAGCCGCCAAGAAGCGATCTTCAAGGGAATGGCCGCGGCCGGCTGGAAAATGATTCGGCCAAATTCTCTTGAGGGGGAAGCCTCCC
Organism: Treponema sp.; assembly: GCA_024689365.1. Classification (GTDB taxonomy): domain Bacteria; phylum Spirochaetota; class Spirochaetia; order Treponematales; family Treponemataceae; genus Treponema_D. The sequence continues at coordinate 3,820 of JAILDQ010000024.1, forward strand.
CCTGCGCGCAAGCCGCCTCGTCTTGCGCTACCCCCTCTGCGGGGGCCGCCCCCGCAACGCCCCCAGTTGAAAAAACGGGAATCTTGTTTTCTGTCCGCGCGACAGACCTGCCGGAACTTCCGCCGCTTGCAAAAAAATTTTACGGCTTGGGCTTTAAGCTTTACGCCACAAGCGGCAACGCGGAAACGATTGAGCGAAGCGGAATGCCTGTGACCCGCGTGGCCAAAGTTCACGAAAATTATTTGGACAATGTCATGACCTTGCTAGAAAGCGGAAAAGTTTCTTACGTTCTTTCCACTTCCGCAAAAGGCCGCTCACCCTTGGCGGAAAGCGTAAAGCTGCGCCGCCTTGCCGTAGAGCGCGACATTGATTGTCTTACCGCGATTGACACTGCGAACGCGCTTGCAGATTGTTTGGAAAGCCCTTACACTTTGCAAAACGCAAGCCTTGTCAATATAAATAAAATGCTTTAGATTGTATTTGAGACCTTGGAGGAAAAATGTACACACAAAGAGAAGTCCTAGACCTTGTTCAAGAAGAAGACGTAAAATTTGTTCGACTCGCTTTTTTTGATTGCAGGGGCCGGCAAAAAAATATTTCCATCATGGCAAACTGTCTTGAAAAGGCTTTTAAAAACGGAGTCAGCTTTGACGCTTCGGCGATTTGCGGCTTTGAGACGCCCGACAAGTCAGACTTGTTTTTGCATCCCGATCCTTCAACAATTACGATAATTCCGTGGAGGCCAAACACAGGAAAGGTCGTGCGAATGTTCTGCAACATTTGCTATCCCGACGGAAGTCCCTACAAAAAAGATTGCAGGACGATGCTTCAAAAAGCGATCGCGGACATGAAGAAAGAATGCGGCTGCAGCTTGAACTTTGGCTCTGAAATCGAGTTCTATCTTTTTAAGCTTGACGAAAAAGGAAATCCCACAAAGGAGCCTTTTGACAACGCAGGCTATATGGACATCGCTCCCGAAGACCGCGGGGAAAACATTCGCCGCGAAATCTGCTTTACCTTGGAGCAAATGGGAATCACGCCCGAAACCAGCCACCACGAGGAAGGCCCCGGCCAAAACGAAATTGACTTTCACTACTCGGACGCTCTTGCCGCCGCCGACAACGCCGCGACCTTTAAATGGATTGTCCGAACAAAGGCGGCTTCAAACGGCCTTTACGCGGACTTTTCTCCAAAGCCTTTGGTTGACCAAGCGGGCAGCGGCTTTCACATCAACCTTTCTTGCTCGGATCCGACAAAACACCAAAACGTTCTTGCCGGCATTTTGAGCCGCATGAAAGAGTTCGCTTATTTTATGAATCCGACGGAATCGTCTTACCGCCGACTTGGCTCCCATAAGGCTTCAAAATACATTTGCTGGGGAAATCAAAACCGTTCCGCCTGCATCCGCGTTCCAGCCACAAAGGACGAAGAGCGCGTTGAGATAAGGTCGGCGGATCCTGAGTGCAACCCTTACCTTGTATTTGCCTTGGTTATTTACGCCGCGATGGACGGAATAAAAAACAATTTGCTTCCGCCGCCGCCGGTTGACCATAACCTTTTTGCGGAAGGCGGCGCCTCTTTGGACACGCTTCCGGACACCCTTGACTGCGCGAAAAAAATCGCCGACGCAAGCCAATTCGTAAAGGGGATTCTTGAACAATAATGTCTGAAGATTCTCACAGCGTCCTGCTGGTCACCAAAGACAAAAAAATATCCTCAACGATAAGCGCGATGCTGCTTCCGCCTATGTTCAATCTTACGGTTGCCGAAGATTTTAACGAGGCAAGAAGAAGGCGCGTCGACCAATACTACAACATCATCTTGGTTGACTACGCGGACGGCGAGGGCGCCGATTTTGCGATAGACATATCGGGCGACACAAGCGCGATTCTTTTGCTTTCGCCCCTTTCACATTTTGACCAAATCAGCTACAAGGTTGAAGCCTACGGAATCCTAACGATGACAAGCC
>JAILDQ010000054.1 GCA_024689365.1 Treponema sp.
GGAAAAACTTCAGGGCATTTTGTCTGAAAAATATCAGGTTCAAAGAAAAATTGAAGAAGTGCCCAAGCAATTAAGCTCTCAAGAAGAATTGCTCGCGCGATTAAAGAAAGAATACATCGAAAAAAACGCAAAATACGAAGAGTGGAAGAAAAAATTAAGCGATATCAAAGTCCAGCTGGATGAAGTGGTCGCTTCAAGAGAAGCCGGCGAAAAGGGCATGGACAACATTTCAACCCACCGCGAATACGAGGCGCTTGAAAAGCAAATTTCTGAAGCGAGCGCGAAAGAAGCCGAACTTCGCAAAGACCTTCAAAAGGAAGAAAAGAATTTCGCCGAGTTGGACGAAAACATTAAGGCTGACGAAAGCTGGATTAAATCACAAGAAAAAGACTTGAACGAGGCGCGCGCCTCTTTGGACAAAGAAACCGTCAGCCTCAAAAAAGAGCTCGCTTCCTTGGAAAAAAAGGAAGCCAACATCGCTCCGAACATCGATCCTGAAATCAAATATAAATTTGAACGCATCATTCAACGCAACAACGAAGGAATCGTAAACGTAAAGAACGGCGTTTGCGGCGGTTGCCATATGATTTTGCCGGCTCAATTTGCAAATGAAGTTCGCGAAGAAAAGGAAATTTTGTTCTGTCCTTACTGCAGTCGAATTCTGCGCTGGCAAGAAAGCAAGGACGGCGAGGAAGAAACATTCTTTACTATGGATGACGCAGGAAGCCTTGCTGACTTGGACGACGACGACTTGCTTGACGGCGAGGAAGAAGAAGAAATTTCTGAAGACGACAATGAAGCCAAAGATGATTTCATTGACGACGAGGACGAAGAAGAAGTTGAAGATTCTGACGAAGAATCTGAAGAATAAGTTATTATTGCAGAAGAAATATAACCGCGCCGTCAGTTGATTATGATATTAACTGGCGGTGAGGCAAAGTCCGGGCTCCGCCGGAAAAAATGCCGGGTAATTACCGGGAGAAAATCGGAAGTTGTAAATTTTCGCTTTCGCGGATTTTTGCATAACCCGACTTTCTACAGACAGCGCAGCAGAAAACAAACCGCTTTTGTTAGCAATAGCAAGAGTAAGGGTGAAAAGGCGGTGTAAGAGACCACCGGGCGTTTGGCAACAAGCGCCGCATTGCAAGCCTCATTTGGAGCAAGGTCAAGAAGCGGTTGTTTTTCCGGAACATAAACCGCGGGTAGACCGCTAAAATTTTTAGGCGACTAAAAATTCGGATAGATGGTTATGGCCTTTCTCGCGCGAGCGAAAAGGTTGACAGAACCCGGCTTATTATTTCTTCTGCTTTTTTTAAGGGGAAAGTAAACGGGTGAAAGCGTCCAATGCCAATAGGCTTGTCATAAAAACAAAAAGCCGATTGATTCCCATTTTTATCTCAGCCCTTGCCTTGCTGGCTTTATTGGCTGGCGGCTTTTTTTTGACAAGAAAAATAATTTCAAACAAAATTCACAACACGCCTTCAATCACAATGCTTTCCGACAAATGGAAAGAATACGATTACCAAGCAGTTTACGACACAAGCGCCGCTCTTCTTGAAAAAAAGACTTTCAACAACACCGTTTTGGTTTACCGAGGCTACGCGGCCTTTTACCTTGCGGTTTCGGCGACAGAATCCCAGGAAGCCCAAGACTACATAGAAGAATCAATCCATTGCCTAAGGCTTGCCTTGATGGACGCAAAAAAGAAAACCTTGGGACAAATTCAATACATGCTGGGCAAGGCGTATTTTTACAAAAACTCAATTTCATCTTACCATTATTACGCAGACCTGGCCGTTGAGTATTTGACAAAAGCAAAAGAGAGCGGCTACAAGGCTGACGACATTCCGGAATATTTGGGTCTAAGCTACGCCCAGTTAAACATGACAATGGAAAGCATCGCGGCTTTTAGCGAAGCGCTTTTATATCGAGAAAGCGACGCTCTTCTTTTGTCAATCGCAGAACAATACTCAAAGGCGGAACAAAATTCCGCGGCAAAGCAATACTTGTTTCAAATCATCCAGCGCTCAAATGACGATTCCTTGGTAATTAAAAGCCGAATTCTTTTGGGAAACATTCTCTTAAAGGAAAAAGATTTTGACGGAGCGCAAAAAGAGTTTGAGGCGATTCTGCAAAAGAACGACAATAGCGCCGACGCCCATTACGGAATGGGCTTGATTTATGAAAACAACGCAGACTTGGCAAAAGCTAGGTCTGAATGGAGAAAAACGCTAAGAATTCAAGTAAATCACGTTGGGGCGCTAGAAAAAATTCAACAATATAAGTAAAATAAAGTTTGGGGGAAATATGTTTAATAGTTTTGTAACCGACATAGGAATTGATTTAGGAACTTGCAACACGCTCATTTATGTGCGCGGAAAAGGCATTGTTATAGACGAACCTTCTGTAGTGGCGGTGGAGAAGGGAACCAACAAAGTTGTAGCCGTTGGCGCCGAAGCCAAAAGAATGCTTTGGAAAACGCCGAACAACATCATCGCCACGCAACCCTTGGCCGACGGAGTTATCGCCGACATCGACAGTTGCGAAAAAATGATCAAGTATTTCATTTCAAAAATTATTCCCAAACACAGA
>JAILDQ010000073.1 GCA_024689365.1 Treponema sp.
GACGCCGCCGGAAAGCCGCTCGGACGCGTTGCCGCCAAGGCCGCCTCTGTAATTCGCGGAAAGAATAAGGCCACTTACACTCCCAACCAGGAAATGGGTGACTTTGTAATCGTAATCAACTCTGCCAAGGCTGTCGTAACAGGCGCCAAGGAAACAGACAAACTTTACCACCACCACACAGGCTTTGTTGGCGGACTTCGCACATTCACTTACGAAAAACTTTTGGAACGCCATCCGGAAGATCCGATGCGCTTGGCCATTGAGGGAATGCTTCCGGGCGGACGCCTTGGACGCCGCTTGTGCAAGAACTTCAGAATCTACGCTGGAGCCGAGCACCCGCACTTGCCGCAGAATCCCAAGCCGCTTGAAGTTTGAGTAAAGGAGAATAGAAATGGCTAGCACAAAAAATATCGCTATCGGAACAGGAAGAAGAAAGACTGCCACCGCCCGCGTTTTCTTGCGCGAAGGCACAGGCAAGATTGTTGTAAACGGAAAGGACGTTAAGGACTATTTCGCCACACAGGAACAGGTTCGCGTCGTTCACCAGCCCCTTTTGGTAACTTCAAACGACAACAAGTTTGACATTTTGATTACCGTTCAGGGCGGCGGTTTGAACGGACAGGCAGCCGCTTGCTTGCACGGAATCAGCCGCGCCTTGCTCCAGGTTGACCAGGACACTCACACAGCCCTCAAGGCTAACGGATACCTTACTCGCGACAGCCGCATGGTTGAACGCAAAAAGTACGGTCAGAAGGGCGCCCGCCGCCGCTTCCAGTTCAGCAAACGCTAAAACTGCGATTCCGTTTGGAAAAAGCTCCTGCTTTCGCGGGGGCTTTTTTTGTTTGCGGAGATTTTTTTATGGAAAGTCAAGAAAAAGACCTTCAGACTCAATCATCAGCCGCCTTGCAAAAAGCCCTGGCCCTCTTGGAACGCTGCGAACAATGCCGTTGCGGCTTGCAAAGAAAGCTCGTTCAAAAGGGCTTTGATAAAAATGTCGTTGAAGGCGTTCTTGACGCTTTGGAAGAAAAAAACTTTTTGAGCGACGAACGCTTTGCCCGCGCCTGGCTCAATTCCCGCAGAATAGGAAAGGCGGAAGGAAGGACCCGCCTCTTGGCCGAATTGGCCGCCCGCGGAATCAGCAAGGAAATTTCCACTAAGGCCGTTGACGATTTTTTTGAGGAATTCAGCGAAGAGGAAATTTGCCAAAAGGCCGCCAAAAAATTCCTCGCCCAAGGAAAGAGCGGCGAAAAGCTTATGGCCGCGATGGCCCGAGCGGGTTTTTCTTGGAAGATGTCCTCATCGGTTATAAAAACAATTCTAAGCAATGAAACAAAATAAATAAGTTTTTTTGTCGCAAGAATCCGCCTTTTTTAGCCCGCGCCCTTTATTCTATTTGACAAGGTTGGAGATATTTGATAGAATGGAGATATGGGCGATAAAGTAAAGAACAGACAAGTTTATTCCGCGCTTGAAGTCGCGCGCATTTGCGGTGTGGTTAACCAAACTTCCATAAATTGGATTAAAGCCGGCCATTTAAAGGCCTTTAAAACTCCCGGCGGCCAATACCGCGTTTATCCTGAAGATTTGGTCGAATTCATGCGGGGCCGCAAAATGCAAATTCCGCAAGAGCTTTTGGACGAGGCCGCCAAAAAGTTGCAAAGCCAATCCAAAAGGCTTTTGATTGTAGACGACGACAAAGGCCTTAATTCCGTTTTGGCAAAATATTTGGAAAAGAATTTTGAGGGAATTGAAATATTCCAAGCCTTTGACGGTTTTGAAGCCGGCGCCATTTGTTCGCAGGCAAAACCGGGCTTTATAGTTCTTGACTTGGATTTGCCTGGCATTGACGGCTTTTCCCTTTGCGAGCGCCTCAACAAGGACGATTCCTTTGGCTGCCCAAAGATTCTTGTAATAACCGCCTTGCAAGACCAAGGCCTTGAAGAAAGGGCCCTTGCCTTGGGCGCGAGCCAATTGTTCAAAAAGCCCTTGTCTATGGAAAACGTCGCCAAAGCCGTTAAGCCTTGGCTTGAGTCGTAATCCTTTCTTTTCTAAAAGAGCCTTCGGGCTTCCAAGTAAAAGCGCTTTTCGCTGGCCTCTCCCATGGAAAAACTTTTTCGGGGCAAGGGGCCTAGGCTTCCGATTGTGTCAAAGAATGAATCTTTCGCGACTGGCGGAAGAAGAATGCCCAAAGAGCCGTCTTTGGCTCCAAGCCTAAAGACTTCGCCGGCTCCGTGAATGTAGTCGATTTCCGAGCCCTTTTGGCCCTTTAGGAATTCGTCGAGCGCGGGCTGGAAGCGGCTTACCGCCAAATCCGTGATGCCGGTTTTTAGCAAGACGATTTTTTGAGCGCCCTTTTCCTTGTAGTAAAAGCCAAAGTCTGCCTTTGACTCTTTGACTTTGCTTTCAAGCTCTTTCTCGCTTTGAACTTCCTCCAAGCTTCCGCCAAGCTTGTCCTTTATGAAATCAATCAAAGATGCAAAGTCCGCCTTAAAGACAACCCTGTGAATCGGCTCAAAGGTCAAGCCCTTGTCGTAAATGTTCACGATTTCCACCAAGGCGAACCTGACGGGGCTTTCTTGAATCTCTTTGTCCGAGGCGCCGCTTTCTTGCAAGCGCTTTTTTTCCTCTTCCCAAACAGCTTTGGCCGTCGCAAGGGAATGGTTTCCGTCGCCGACCGCGAACAAAAATGCGGGGCCGTTTTTGCTTCCGGCCTCGTAAAGTTTTTGCAAGGCGTCTTTTACGCATTCAAGGTCGCCGCCGTCTTTTACAGGCCAGCCCTTGATTGAGCCGCTGTCCTGCATCAAGTCTCCTTGGTAAAGGGGAGAGTCTGAGCGTTCGTTTATTTTTTTTCCGATGCCTTCGACCAAAAAGCCGTTTGGATCGTTGGCCAAAAGCATTATGTGGGGAAGCTCAAGAGGGGCGCCCCGCCTGATTTCCATTCTAGGAGGAATGCGTTCCAAAATCGTCGCTTCCGTTGCCCGTGTCAAGGCCGAAGAAAATGGTTTCCATTCGTAGCTGTCCAAGTCGAGCGCGGCGATTAAGCCTTTTCTTGTTCGGCCGTAAGCGGTGGTTCTTTCAACGTAAACCATTTGCGCTTGCGGTTCGGCGAAAACTCCGTCTTTAATGTAGGCGGCCATCGTTTCCTTGATTTTTTTTATGCGGTCGGCCTTGTCGCTTTGGTTCAAGTAAACTTCCGGGAAAATCAAATTCAAGCTGGATGGCTTTCCGTCCGCGATTTTTTTCGCGGCGGCCCAATAGTCCTGGTCTTGCGTGTATTGGTCGCACGCGACGACGCTCCAAGTTTTTGTGTCTATGCTTTTTGGTAAAAGAATTTCCGGGACCTTAAGTCCATATTTTTCAAAGTCTGTCATAAGCCTAATTATATCACAAACAAAATATTTGCGCTATTGCGCCGCGAGGCGCGAACGACAATAACTTCAACTTTGCAAAAGCGCGCAAAGCCGCTATTGCCTCCGCGCCGCGAGGCGCGAACGTCAATAATTTCATATTTGCAAAAACGCGCGGAGCGCGTTATAATGGAGAAATGGCGATTGGCTTTTCACAACAGCAAAGGGCTTCTCAAGTTCAGGCGCAGCGCTTGAGTCAAAAGCAAATTCAGTCATTGAATTTGCTTTCGATGAACGCGGAGGATTTGCGCGATGAAATCCTTGCTCAAGTTGAAAAGAATCCGGCGCTTGAAATAGTTTCCGATGATTTTCAAAACGGCCTTCAAAGCGCCCGCTACAAAAAATCCCCTGACTCAAACATTCGCGTGGGTTCCGCTTCTTCCAGCGGAGAGGAAAAGTCCGACGCCTTTCAGGAAATCTTGGAAAGCCGCGCCGATGAAAGAAAAAGCCTTTTTTCACATTTGACAGAACAGTTGAATTTTCTTTCCTTGGACGAGGACAAAAAAAATCTTTGCCAAAAGCTTATCGGAAACTTGGACTCGCGCGGCTTTTTCATTTTGGCGCCGTCTTCCTTGCTTGACCAAACAAAAGGCGAAAGCCCAAAACTTTTGGACGAATGCCTGTCCTTAATCCAATCTTTTGATCCGCCCGGAATATGCGTTGAGAACGTTGAGAAAAGCCTTTTGCTTCAAGCCCGACTAAAGGGCTCGGCTCCCCAAGCCGCGCTTTTTTTGCTGGACGGCCATTTTGATTTTTTGGATCCGCCGCAAGGTGGCAAGGTTTTGGAAAAAATCCAAGCGTTTGTCAAGGAGCAGGAAAAGCTAAAGTTTGGAAACCAAGACTATTCATTCTTGAAAAGCCTTTCAGTTTCGGATGCGGAGGAAGCCCTTTCCTTTATAAGAACATTGGATCCCTTTCCGGCCAGGGAATTTTTGCAAGAGGAAACCCGCTATGTTTCTCCTGACATTTACGTTGAAAGAATCCAAGGACAAGAGTTCGATTCAAAAGAAGCGGTCGATTTAAAGAACAAAAGCGTTTGCTTGGACGAAGACTATTTTTTCAAAGTGAAAATTTCCGACAAGGCTATTCCCAGGTTGAGAATCGCCTCTGACTTTTCCTTTGCAAAAAGCGAGTTGGGCCAAGCCAAAATATTTTTGGAAAGCCTTGAATACAGGGAAAACACAATGGCAAAGGCGGCTTTGGCGATTGTTCAAAGGCAGGCGGAATTCTTTAAGAAAGGGCCGGGCCATCTTTTGCCCTTGAGACAGCAAGATTTGGCCGAGGAAATCGGGGTTCACGAAAGCACTGTTTCCAGAATGGCTTCCTCAAAATACTTGCAATGCCAATGGGGCCTTTTTCCGATAAAATATTTTTTCTCTTCCGCCGTTTCGGATTCCTCAAAAGAAAGCGTTTTGCATCAAATTAAAAAAATCCTCGAAAACAATTCAGGCAAAAAAATGAGCGACCAAAAGCTGAGCGACGAGCTGTTGAAGGCTGGAATAAAGGTCGCTCGCCGCACTGTTGCAAAATATCGCGCCCAGCTTAACATCGATTCTTCGTATACAAGATAAAAAAATTTGCTTTATTTTTCCAAGCGTGTTATAATAAAAACAACGCGGAAATCGCGTTAAATTCACTCAAGCAAGGAGCATAATATGACAAAGACAGTGAAAGCGGTGGGATTTGAATTGGAACAAAAACAGTCGGATATGATAGAGAAAAAGTTGAAGCGCGTTGACTACGCCGACGACTTGATCATTGACTTGATTGCCCAAGTAAAGCACGACAAGCAGTATGTTTTTGACATCACGACAAATTTCCGTTGGGGAGCCCAGGCCCACGTTGCCGCCGAAGACTTTGATTTTGGCGCGGCCTTGAACAAGGTTATGGACATTCTTGACAACAAAATCAAAAAGGAAAAGGACAAGATTCAAGGCAAGTAATTGGCTATGGCGCTTGAACAAATTGTTAAGCTTTGACTGACAAAAACATTGGCGGCTGTTGACAAGGCAGCCGCTAATTGTGTATAGTATACAATATGGCCGAAAAAAAGTGGACAGTTTTGGATCTCTTGAACCTTGACTTGTCGGGACACGACGCGATTAACTTGCGCTGCGTTGCCGGCAGGCGCGGACTTTCAAGAGAGCTTACTGTCCCAGAAATCAACAGGCCAGGTTTGGGCCTTTCCGGCTTTTTTGAAGCCTTCGCTTACAATCGAGTCCAGCTTTTTGGCCGCGGCGAAGTGGCTTACTTGAACAAGCTTTCCCAAGAAGGCCGAACCGACACAATCCGCAATTTATTTTCATATCAAATACCCTGTTGCATTTTTTCCTCAAACAGAGAGCCAACTTCTGAATTCATAGAAATCGCCGAAGAGGCTTGTTGCGCCGTTTTGATGACGGACTTGGAGTCTTCTGAATTCATGGCCCGCCTTACCCGCGTTTTTTCAAACATTTTCGCGCCCCACAAAACCCTGCACGGAGTTTTGGTCGAAGTTTACGGCGTTGGAATCATGCTTGGCGGACATTCAGGCGTAGGAAAAAGCGAAACGGCGCTTGAATTGATTGAGCGCGGCCATCGTTTGGTCGCCGACGACATCATCGAGATTCGCTGCGTAAACGGAAACACGATTCTTGGCAGGGGAGCCAACTCCCTCATCAGCCACCATATGGAAATCCGCGGTTTGGGAATCATCAACATTTCCCAGCTCTACGGAATCGGCGCCATTCGCGAGCAAAAAGAAATTCAGCTTGTGGTTGAATTGGAAGAATGGGACCCCAACAAGGTTTACGACCGTTTGGGAACCGCCGCCCGCGAAACCGACATGCTTGGAGTCAAGATTCCGTCGATAGAGATTCCTGTAAAGCCCGGACGCAACTTGCCCATCATCATCGAGGCGGCCGCCATGAACGAGCGCCTTAAAAAGATGGGTTACAACAGCGCCCGCGACTTTAACCAAAACATCCTTAAATGGATTGAAACCGGCGACGCTCAAGCCGCTTATTATGGAACTGAAGATTCATATTAAAAAACATAACGCCCTTGGAGGAAATTGTGGTAGAGAAAATTTTAACTGTTAAGAACCGCGCCGGCATTCACGCGCGACCCGCTTCGCTTATAGCCCAGTTGGCCAATAAATTTGAAAGCGAGATTTCGCTTGAAAAAGATTCCATCGTTGTAAACGCAAAATCGATTATGGGCGTAATAACAATGGCGGCCGGCTACAACACCACAATCACCTTGAAGGTTGAAGGCGGCGACGAGCAGGACGCGGCCAACGCCATTGAAAAATTGTTTGAAGGAAAATTTGAAGAAGAATAAAAGTCGGAGGTTTTTATGAAACAGATTACTCAAGTTCAAAGAGACGTTCTAAATTACATCGCGGACTTCATTGACGAAAACGCGTATCCTCCAACAGTTAGAGAAGTCAGCGACCATTTTGGAAAGTCCATTCGCGCCGTTCAAGACAATATGGTGGCCTTGCAAAAGAAGGGCTACATTTCATTGGCTCAAAAGAAGTCGCGCTCAATTAGAGTTTTGATTGACGAGCGCCAAAAGGATCCAAAGCTTTTTGTTGACAAGGTTCCGCTTTTGGGAACAATCGCGGCCGGAAAGCCCCTTTTGTCGGAAGAAAACCTCGAAGGCTACGTTACCTTGACCGAGCCCTTCATCAGGCCTGGAAAAAGTTATTTTGCCTTGCGCGTTCGCGGACAAAGCATGATTAACGCCGGAATTTTGGAAGGCGACTTGGCGATTGTGGAGCAGGGAAGCGACGCCGTTGACGGACAAATTGTTGTAGCCGTTCTTGACGACGCGATTACCTTAAAGCGCTATTTTAGGGAGCAAAACCGAATTCGCTTGCAGCCTGAAAACCCAGCCTTCAATCCGATTTACTGCACGGACGTTAGAATCGTCGGAACTCTGGCAAACTTGGTTCGCACTTACTAAAAGAAATGAGCGCGCCCCTTTATCTTTTTAGCGGCCCCGAAATCGGCGAACGAAACGACGCCGTGGCCGCCGTAAAAAAAGCCCTCGAAAAAAAGTACGGCAGTTTGGAGGCCTATTCCTACTATTCGGTGGAAACGGACCCCCAAAGCGCGCTCGTTCAGCTTTATTCAGAATCCCTTTTCAGCGCCTCCACTTGCGTGGTTTACAACGGCGCCGAGACAATCAAAAAAAAGGAAGACGTGGAAAAAATCGCCTCTTGGGCCAAAAGCGCCGGCGAGGCGAGCGTCTTGATTTTGGTCAGCGACGAGATTTCTTGCGATTCAAAGCTTGAAAAAATAGTTCCCAAAGAAAACCGAAAGCAGTTTTGGGAAATGTTCGAAGACCGAAAGATTCCTTGGCTAAAAAATTATTTTTCCAAAAACGGCTTTTCAATCGATGACGACGCTTGCGAAGAAATTTTGGACTTGGTTGAAAACAACACTCAGGCGCTCAAAAGCGAATGCTCGCGCTTTTTTGTTTGCTTTGAGCCAGGAACAAAAATCACTGTTCAAAACGTTGACCAATTGATTGAGCACAACCGCGAGGAAAGCGCCTTCACTCTTTTTGACGCGATGGCCCAAAATTCAAAGCCGGCCCCGGAACGTTTGGAAACAGCCTTGGGCATTTTGCAAAAAATCCGCCTTTCAAAGGATTCTTCCAGCGTGGCGCTTTTGGCCGGCTTGTCATATTGCTTTAGGCGCCTGGAAGCCTGGCACAAGCTTAAGCGCTCTAACAAGACCGACGACTTCAGCCTTAAGACAAACGGCTTTGCCAGCAAAAAAAGCCGCAGCCAGTTTGACTCAGCCTCAAGGGTTTGGACAATGGGACAAACGATCGCCGTCAAGGCCTTGCTTTCTCGCGCGGACATGCAAATCCGTTCGACGGGCAGCGGCATGGAGGACACCATTCTTCAAACGCTAATCTATTCGATTGTCATAAAGAAGGGCGCCTCCCTTAGCCTTTGGGAAGAAGGCTTTTCCGCTTAAAAAGTTCGATTACAAATCAATTTGCGCCAATTTTTCTTTCAGCGCCTTTAGCTCTTCGTTTGTAAAGGTGAGGCCTTTTCCCATTTTTTGATGGTCTGGCGACCATGAGCGCAAGTCGTATTTTGCGGGGCGGTCTCCCCAAGACACTTTGTTCAACTCCAAATTCCAGCCGCCTTTTCCGCTGGAAATCACCGCGATTTGCTCTTCAATCTTGAATGAAAAATCGTCCATGTTTTTCTCCTTGCTTATAAGATACAACTTTTTATGCGTTTTTTCACCTAAATTCTAAAAAAATATGAAAAAAAGTTGCTTTTAATCGCGTATTATGATAAAATATTCTATCTATGCAAATTTAAAATTATGGAGGGCAAGATGAAAAAGCTTTCACTGCTTTTCTGCGTGACTCTCGCCGTTTTGTTCGCGTCGTGCAAATCGACTGAACAAGTTGCGGAAGAACCGGCGCAGACAGAAACAGTTCAAGAGGAAGTTCAGGAAGAAACTCCCGTACAGGAAGAAAAACCAGTTGACAACGGCGACTCTATGTCAGCCGCGGAAGCCTCAAGGCAGGCCGCGATTGACGCGGGCGCCAAAGACGAATACGCCTTGGCTTTTGCCGCCAACGACGCGGCTTTTGAAGCGCTAAAGGCTCTTGACGACGGAAAAGACCACAGCGCGGAATTGGCCGACATAAAGGCCCGCTACGACGCCTTGGCCGCCGCCGCCAAAGCCAAAAAACTCAAGGCAAGAATCGACGAGGAAGGCTTGGCCTCAAACTCTCAGGCTGACTACGACGCCGGCGAAAAGGCTTTGGCCGACTTTGACCAAATGATCGCGGTTCCCGTAACTCCGGGCGCGACATTGAACAAGAAGGCGACGGAAGCCTACAATTCTTATTACGCCGTTTACTTTAAGTCATACAAAAAATTCGCCAACAACGAGCGCAAGAACGCCATCGCCCAAAAGAAGGCTTGCGACGCGGTAAAGGCCCAGGTTGCAAGAAAGGATGAATACAAGACTTACGCCGGCATGATTATAAAGGGCGACCAACAGTATTCAACTTCAAATCCGGAAGGAGCCTTCAACAGCTATAAGGAAGCCGCTTCTAATTTTGAAGCCTTGGCCGCCGACGTTTCCGCCAAGCGCGCGGAAGCACAAAAGGCCATTGACGAGGCAAAGGCGAAAGTTCAGTCGGTTGACGAATACGCCGCCCAGGCTGACGCTGAGAAGCCTCTTGGCGACGAGCCGGTAGCCGGAATCGAAGCCGAGGACGCGGTTCTTTTGGAAAAGGATGAGTTTGAGAATCCCGACGAGAAGATTATTCAAATTGACGAAAACGTTGAAACTGGCAAAGGAGAGGAAAGATGAAAAAGTTTGCATTGATTTTGGCTTTGGCCGCCGCAGCAAGCGCCTTTGCCGTAAGCTATAAGAACAACACTTACCAAAAGCTTGCCAACGAATACACAAAGAAAGCCGAGGCCGCCCTTGACGCCGGCGAATACGCTTTGAGCGAAGAGTACGCCGCCAAGGCCGCCGAGAACGCCGAACTTTCAAAGGCTTACATTGACAGAATGATGGCCCGCGGAGAGGCGGAAGCCGCCATTGCCCAGGCCAAGAAAAAATTGGATTGGGCCAAAAGCGTGGGCGCCGACAAGACTTTCCCCACCGCTTATTCAGCCGGCGAGGAAGCTTTGGCCAACGCCAACGCCGCTTTTGAAAAAGAGGATTACTTGAGCGCCTTGCAGTACGCTAAGTCTGTTAGCGACGCGCTTGCCGGCGTTCGCCAAGTGACTCCGCTTCCGCAATTCTACGTCGTTCGCCCTTGGGCCGAGACAAAGGACTGCTATTGGAACATTTCTGGCCGCAAGTACGTTTACAACAACCCGCTTTTGTGGGAGAACTTGTATCAGGCCAACAAGAGCAAGATGCCTCGCCCCAACGACCCCAACTTGATTCTTCCTGGAATGAAGATGGAAATCCCGAGCATTTCCGGCGAGTTGCGCGAAGGCACTTACAGCCCCAACAAGGAATACGAAGCCTTCAACGCCAAATAACGTAAAATCGTGAATGGCAAAAAAAACGGTCCTCAATCTTGAGGGCCGTTTTTTTATTTTTATTAGTTGGAATCAAGCAAGCTTGTTTACGCCGACGCTTGGCGAACAGGCGAAGAAGCCCGCGTCGTGGCCGATTTTGTCGGTGTAAATTTTTTGAACGTTGTCAATGAAAGAATCGACGTTGTCCTTGTGAACAATCGCGATGGCGCAGCCGCCAAAACCAGCGCCTGTCATTCTGGCGCCTATGCAGCCTACTTCCGCGTTCGCAGTGTCGGCCAAGGTGTCCAATTCTATTCCTGTAACTTCGTAGTCGTCGCGCAAGGATTTGTGGGATTGTCGCAAAAGCTCTCCAAGCTCGTTTAGGTTTCCAGCCTTTAGCGCTTGGACAGCCTGCAAAACCCTTTGGTTTTCCGTCACAACATGGCGGGCCCGGCGAAAAATCGTCTGGTCCTTTATGGCGTCGGACACTTTGTTGAAGTCTTCCACGCTAAGGGAGCACAAGTCCGGCAAGTCCTTGGTGTTCGCGCATTTTGAGCTTGAAAGGCACTGGGCGCTTTGCTTTAGGATTTCAAGGGCCTTTTCGCATTCGCTTCGTCTTTCGTTGTATTTTGAATCCGCCAATTGCCTTTTCTTCTTTGTGTTCATGACGACAAAACGCCAGTCTCCCAAGTCAAGGGGAATGTATTCGCATTCGATTGAGGCGCAATCAAGCAATTCCGCGGTCTTTTCCTTTGCCGTCGCGATTATGAATTGGTCCATTATTCCGCAGTTGACGTTCATGAACTCGTGCTCGCTTTGCTGGCCGATCAAGGCGATGTCCTTGCGGGAAATTCCAAGGCCGAACAATTCCGAAACCGCGTAGGCGAAGCCGCATTCAAGCGCGCTGGAAGACGAGATTCCTCCCGCCGGCGGAACCGTTGATTCAACCAAAAGCTCAAAGCCGCACGGCAATTTGTAGCCGCGTCTTTTTATGATTGAAAGAATTCCGTTGAGGTAATTTGAATAGTCGTTTTCCTTTTTATATGAAAAATCGTCGTTAACGTCAAACTCAAAGGTTCCGGGGAATTTGAGGTCGTTGTAAATGATTTTTGTGTCGGCCCGCTTTCTAATCGCGAAATACATGTATCGGTCAATCGCGGCCGGGAAAACCTTTCCGCCGTTGTAGTCGATGTGTTCGCCGATGATGTTGATTCTGGCCGGTGAAGTGAAAAGCTGAACGCCTTCGCTTGAGCCATACTGTTTTTCAAACGCGGCCAAAAATTCCGCGCGGTCAAAAAGCGGTGAATTGTTTTCCATTATTGCATTGTCTCCCTTTAGAAATATGAAGCGCATCCTTATTTTAGGAATGATTTCATTATATCGGAAGGTTTTTAAAAGTCAAGGAAATTTTGCTCAACCGGTTGCACAAAATCGGCTAAATCGCCTGTTTTTTTTTGATTGTTGATAAATTGAACGAACTGGGGCCGCGCCTTATCTTTTTATGTCAAAGCGCTTGATGTAAAAGACGGTGAAGTCTTCGATTCTTCCGATGAATTGGCGCTCGATTTCCGACATTACAAAGGGAATGCGGGGCGCGCGGATTCCGCCCAAGGCGTAAACGTAGTGGCTGCCATTCCACTCAAAACAGCAAATGCCGGCGACCATGTTTCCTTCCTTAACAGCCTTGAAGGAGCGCCAAAGAAGGGGCGTCGTGTTCACTTGGTGGAAGAAAAAGCCGTTTTTTCCGTATTCGATTTCCAATTCCGAATCGTAGGCGGAAAGCATGTCCATCCTTAAATGCGAGCCAACTTGAATGTAGCCGGTTCTGTCGTTTCTAAAGCGTTGTTCCACTAGAGGAAAAAGGTTTCTGTTGAAGCCCTTTTTTTCGTCGGAATAAATGATTTCCTTGTAAAGGTTGATGTCCTCAAAAATTTTTACGGCCTGCTCGATAATGTTTTCGTTTCCATTTATGGGCATTTTGTAAATTATTTCCGCCAAATAATTCGCGTTGATTTCTTCGGCCACGTCAATTACTTTGTCGGCGCATGAATTTATTCCTCTTTTCATGCTTATGTTCTTGCATTTTCTAATGTTTCTGATTACGATTTTTCCTTGCTCGAGCTCTTGCATTTCATCTTGAGTCCATTCGTCGGAAAAGTTAGGCGGAAGCCTATGAGCGAAGGCTGAGGACAAGAGGGCGAGGACCAAAAGCGCGGCCAAGAAAAACATTTTTTTCATAATCAAAAAGTATATAGAAGAATCGCCATGTTTTCAAGCGCAAGGCCGCCACGCGTTCAATTGAGAAAACGCTCTCGTTTAGCCTTGCCTTTTTTGCTCTTGAAAAATGATTGGCGGTGACTTATAATATTACGAATATGGAAAAGACTGTTTATATTTTTGGCCACAAGAATCCTGACACTGACGCCGTTGTGGCGGCTTACGCCTACGCTAAATTAAAAGAGCTTTTGGGATGCAAAAATTATGTCGCCGCAAGGGCAGGGCATTTGAGCCCCCAAACGGAATACATTTTCAATAAATTTAAAATAAAGGCCCCCGAGCACATTTCTGAACTCAATCCTAAAACCGCTTTTTACATGAGCGGAAACTGCACGACCGTAAACGAAAACTCTTCTTTGTGGGAAGCCCTGAAAAAAATCGACACAGCCCAAAGCCAAGTGCTTCCTGTTGTTGACGACAAGGGCTATTACAAAAGCCTTTTGCATTACAACGAGTTTGCCAAAAACGTTTTGCTTTTGATGAATCCTGAAAAGAAAACGCCTGTCACCACAAGCATCGAACTTATAATGCAAACGATGAAGGCCCAGCCAATCATTCTCAAAAATGAAAAGGAGCTTTTCAAGGCGTCGATTTTGGTCGGCTCTTCCGCGACTGAAAGTTTTGTCAACAAGCTTGACCAGCACAAGAGCGAGCAAATGGTTGTCATAGCGTCAAACAGGCCGGAGATTCACGAGCAGTGCATCGACGCGAAGGTTCGCCTTTTGGTTCTTACGAGCGGTCACGTTCTTTCTAAGGAGCTTCGCGCCAAGGCTGAAAAAAACGGCGTTAGCGTAATCATTTCTCCTTACGGAACTTCATCCACGTCAATGCTCATCGCTTATTCAACGCCGGTAATCGTGATGGCCGACCGTTCCATTCCTGCCGTTCAAGCCAACGACACGATTGGAAAAATCAAGCCTCTTTTGCGGGCGTCGCCTTGCCGCTGTCTTCCTGTTGTTGACGAAGAGTACAAGGTTATGGGCGTTATTTCAGAAAGCGATTTGCTTAGAGAGCCTAACATTGAATTGATTTTCGTTGACCACAACGAGGCGAGCCAAGCGGTTGAAGGCTTTGAGCACTACAAGATTTTGGAAGTGATTGACCATCACAGAATCGGAACTCTCAGCACAAAAAATCCTATTACCTTCATCAACAAGCCAGTCGGCTCGACCTCAACTTTGATAACGGGCCTTTTCCGCGAAAATAAAATTTCCATTCCGCTGGAAACGGCCGAGCTTTTGCTTTGCGGAATTTTGAGCGACACCTTGATTCTGAAGTCGACGACCGTTACCGACGTTGACCGAGAGGCCGTTGAATATTTGAGCGCGATTACAAACTTGGATCCGCAAGCCTTGGGCGAAGAAATCATTCGCGCCGGAAGCAGCATTGTCGGACGCGGCGCTTCTGAAATAATAAAGCAGGATTTGAAGGAATACACGGAAGGAAAACTTCTTTATTCAGTTAGCCAAATCGAAGTGGACAACACGCGCGACGTTCTGAACAGAAAGAAAGAATTCCTGGACATTCTCGAAAGCGAGAGAGCCGCCTCCAAAAGAGCCTTCGCCGCGCTTTTGGTCACGGACATCGGCCGCTTGGATTCAATAATGATTTTGGCGGTTGACGAAAAATACAAGAGCCTCTTCACTTTTCCAAAGCAAGAGGACAACGTTTACTTTTTGAAGGGCGTCGTTTCGCGCAAAAAGCAGCTCATTCCAATGCTCACCGAATTGTTAGCCGGCATGGCGGAATAACAGCGCCGCTTTTCGTTTGTTTTTGCCGCTTTCACTCCCAACCAAAAGTTGCCGGCGGCTTGTTGGTAAGGTCGTAGTAAATCGCGTCTACAAAATCCAGCGCCGCAATCTTTTTTACGATTTCTTTTACAAGCTCTTGCGGAAGCGGCGCGAACCTTGCGGTCATTACGTCTTCGCTCACTACCGGTCTAAGAACAAAGGACGCCCTGTTGTTTGCGGAGGCGTATGGAAGGTCAATCGTCAAGTGCTGGAAAATCTTTTGGTAGTCGCCCGATTTGTGAAGGGCGGTCAATACGATGTCGTCAACTTCTCTCAGTTGGTCAAGCCTGTCTTTAGAGCAATAGCCTTCTTGAAGCGAAAGCTCCGCGCCTGGCTTTTGGTAAAGGCAAATGATTGTTCGGTTGATGAACTTCGCCGAGTTTGTGATTTGAATCGAAGCCGCGTCAAGCTTTTCCCATTTTTTGGGAAGGTGGAAAAAGCCGTCGCCTTCGTCGCCAAACTTTAAGACTGCCGGGAATCGGTATGTCCTAAAGTCGCCTTGAACGCCGACCGAGCGGACCGGCAAAACGTATTTCTTTAATTCCTGCGAGCAGTGGTCGCAAAAGCCCGTAAGCTCAATCGCGTCAAGCTCTTCTTGCGCTTTTTGCATCTCGTCTTTTTGGTCGGCCGGCAAATTACCATCCGAGCACAAAACGTTGATTGAAAGTCCCGGTCCCGGGAAGGGGTGCCGCATTACAAGCTCGTCAGAAAGTCCAAGGGCTTTTCCAATCGCGCGAACTTCGTCCTTGTACAAATCCTTTAAGGGCTCGATAATCATTCCCTTTGCGAGCAAGGCTTGGATTCCAGCCACGCGGTTGTGGTGGGTTTTTATCGTGTTTGAATTTTTTGTTCCGCCCGACTCGATGATGTCCGGATAAAGGGTGCCTTGCGCCAAAAGCCAAAGGTTTTCGTCAAGCTTTTGTTCAGCGACAAATTGGTCGCGGACTGTGATGAAGTTTTCGCCGACGGCCATGCGTTTTTTTTGCGGGTCGGTCAAGCCTTTAATTGCGTCCAAAAAGCTTTTGCTTGCGTCGCGGGCGATGAAATTTTCAAAGCCGAATTTTTTGTACTGGGAAGAAACAGAGGCGGATTCGTTTTTGCGCATAAAGCCGTTGTCGATGTGCAAGCCCAAAACTCTTTTTTGTCCAAGAGCCTTGTTCAGCAAGGCGAAGGCAACTGTTGAGTCAACGCCGCCGCTCAAGAACAAAAGAACGTTTTTGTCGCCCGCGTCTTTTTGTATGTTCTGCAAAATCGTGTTCAAAACTGTGGCTTGGTCCCAGTTCTTTTCCATTCCGCAATAGGAAGCGAAGTTTTCAAAGATTTGGTTTCCGCAAGGCGTGTCCTTCACTTCGCAGTGGAATTGAAGGGAAAATCTTTTTTTAGAAAGGTTTTGGGTGGCGGCGTAAGGGCAGTCTTTTGTAGAACCGACAATTTCAAAGCCTTGGCCCAAAGCCAAAACGCCGTCTTGGTGGCTCATCCAAACTTGCTGGTCGCCGCTGATTCCCTTGAACAAGGGGCAAGAAACTTCTTTGTTAAAATTGAGGCTTGCAAAGCCGAACTCGCCAACGTCAGCCTTTCCGACTTTTCCGCCGTAGCCAAGCTGAACGATGTAGTGGCCGTAGCAAAGGCCCAAAATCGGAATGTCAAGATTTAAAATTTCTGAATTGAAATCGGGAGTTTTTTCGTCGTAAACGCTCGCCGGGCCTCCGGAAAAAACAATTCCCTTGGCGCCCTTTAGCGAATCCGCGCTTGCGGACGGCAGCGCTATTTCTGAGTAAAAGCCAAGCATTCTAAAGCGCTTTGCAATCAAGTGCGCGTATTGGCTTCCAAAATCAAGAACTACAATTTTGTCACGAGTTTCGTTGTTTGCCATTTGATTATTATAGTTAAAACAAACGCGCGGTTCAAGTGGGATTTCTTGTCACAGCATTTTTTTCAAGGATTCTTCCACAACCTTGTTTAGGGACATGTTGCGGCGGATTGCGTAAAGGGCGGCTTTTTGGTGCAGCTCGGGGGAGATGCGGACGTTAAAGCTTCCCTTGTAGGCTTTTTCCGGCTCGACGCCTTTTGAGTCGCAAACTTTTAGGTAGCTGTCAACCGCTTCGTGAAAGTCGTAAAGCAATTCCTTCGCGTCTTTTCCTTCGTATGAAATGAGGCTTTTTATGCCTTGGACTTTTCCGTAAAATACTCCGTCAGCTTCCGAGAATTCTACGCTTCCGTTGTAGCCCTTGTAAGATATCGTGTTGTTCATATTAGTTTTGTTATAGTGCGGTTGTTAAAGTTTTGCAACTAAATTTAGTTACAAAAAAAAGAGAATCACACAAAAAAATCCTTCAGTTTCAAGTCCATCGCGTGGGCGATTTTGGCAAGCGTTTCAAGCGATGGAACGGTTTTCTTGGATTCGATATAGAACAAGTGGCTGCGGGAAACGCCGGATTCAACGGAAAGCGTGAGAATTGAGATTTTCTTTTCTTTGCGGAATTTGCGGATTTTATCGATTACTTTTTCAACTTCTTTTTCCATTGCCCTATTGCTCTAAATATAGAGTAGTGATATACTGCTGTTAGAAAAACTCTAAATTTAGAGCGTATAAAATTATTGCTTTAAGGAGAAGAAAAA
>JAILDQ010000094.1 GCA_024689365.1 Treponema sp.
GCCTAATGCCCAGCGACGAACAAGACACCATCGCCCATCTTCTTCAAGTTGAAGAGGAAGCGGCGGAACTAATCAGCGAAGCCCAATTGCAAAGCGACAAGGACATTTCCGCCGCCAGGGCGCAAGCTGATTCCGAATACAATCAAAAATACGAAACTATGGCTTCTCAAATGGAAAGCGATTACAATCAAAAAATCGCCGAATTGGAGCTGAATCACAAAAATCAACTGGAAGAGTATAAATCGAAGATAGAGCAAACGCCAAAAGACTTTGATTCTTTTAACAGGCTTTTGGAAAATATTTTGTAAAGAAGGCGGACATGGACACTTCAAGCGCTTCTTCTTATGTTTACGCAAAAGCCAGCGGAATCCTGGCCCGCTCTTACACGGGCGAAAGGGCCGCGAAACTTTTTAGCGCTCAAAAATTGGCGGACTTGTGGCCGCTCGTTTTTGCGGAAGAAGCCCCTGCCGTTCCTGAAATCCTTTTGGCAAAACAAATCGAGCAAAAGGCGGCGGACAAATTTATCGCCGAATACAAAAACCTTCTTTTGTCTTACGACAATCCCGCGCAAATCTTGATTGACTTGCTTCAATACTTTGACTACGAAAACTTGAAGTTCTTGGGAGCCGCCGCCGCGACTGGACAAAAAGACCCGCCGCCCTTGCGCGACATCAAGCCTTACAATCTTTTAAATTACGAAGCGTGGCCTTCGATTCAAAAAATAACGCAAGACTCGGAATTGTCTTGGTACAAGAAGGCTCCTGAAGTTGTCGAACAGCAGCAGTTGGACAACGAGCTGGACTTGCAGTTCATCGAAAAAATTTGGACGTCAAGCCAAGAGCTTTCGGGCGAGGAAAGGGAAGCCGTTCAGGCTTTGATTGCCGAGCGATATTCAATGCGAAACATAATTTGGGTTTTGCGCCTAAAGCTTTACTATAAGATGGATAAAAATCAAATCGTCCAGCGCCTTGCCTTTATAAATCCTCAAAACGGAAAAAGCGATCCCATTGGCGGAGCCGCTTTGGAAATTTTGGACAAGGACATTGAAAACTGGGAAGATTGGAAAAACTGGAAATATTCCAAGTTCTTGAATCCTCGCGAGGAAGGCTCTCTTTGGAGCGTCGATCCCCGATGGGTTGAAGAAAGCTCGGAGAAAGAATTCATAAAAAAAGCCACAAAAAAATTTCACGCTCAGCCTTGCGCTCAAAGCGCCTTGTTTTGTTGGTATTATATCAAGGCCAAAGAATTGGATTACATTCGAATGGCCGCGGAAGCTTTGCGCTTGAACGTAAAAGTCCAGGAGGTTTGAATTGGCAAAGACAAGTGAAATGCGCTTGATTGACCTTATGGTCTTAAAGCAAGACATATCGAACGTTTTGTTGTATTTGGGAAAAAGCGGAAACTTTCAATTTCAATCTTCGCTGGGCCAAAAAAACGAATCGGCCAAAAGCGAAAGCCGCGAAAACGACATTTACAAGCGCTTGGAGCAAGCCCGTTCGTTTTTGAGAATCGACGATTCTGGACTTTCAATTAAGGACGCTGAGCTTCCGACGGAAGAAGATTTTTCCGCGGCCGAAGGTTTTTTGCAGAGCCTTGCGGATTTGAACAAGCGCGATTCCGAAGCCTTGGACAATTGCAAGCGCGCGGAAGAAGCCTTTAAGGAAGCCTCTTCGTTCAGCAACTTAAAGCAGTCTTACAGCCAGCTTGAGCATCTTTCGTTTTTGAATTTGCGGGTTGGAAAAATCGATCCGTCGGTTCTTGACGAATTGAAGTTTGCCGTTGGCGGCCGCGCGATAATCGTTCCTCTTGGCGAAGACAAAAGCCGCGTCTTGGCGGCCTCGAGCAAAAAGGGCCGCTTTGCCTTGGACACCGAGCTTCAGCGCTACGGTTTTGTTCCGATGGAAATCCCCAAGGACTTTAAAGGCATTCCTGACGACGTACTTGTTTCTCTCAAAGCCCAAAAGGAAGCGGCTCAAAAAGCCGTGCAAGAGTTGGCCCACGAAAAGCATAGCTTTACAGAAAGCCATAAGGACAAGCTGTTGAGGCTTTTGGCTTCCTTTAGTTTGGGCTCGCAACTTAGAGACACCGAAAGCCTTTTGGAATCCACTCAGTTGGTTTACCGCTTGACTGGCTGGGTTCCAAATGCCGATTGCATGGAAATGATGAAGGAATTGGGCGCCTTGACTCAGGATAGAATCAGCATTCGCCAATACAAGCCGGAAGAAGTTCCTGGCGTTTTGGCAGGCCATGAAAAAGTTCCTGTCAAGCTCACTCACGGAAAATTTGTAAGCGCCTTCCAGCGCATGATTTTCAGCTACGGTTCGCCCCTTTACGGAACGATTGACCCGACGCCTTTTGTCGCCTTTTTCTTCACCCTTTTGTTTGGAATCATGTTCGGCGACGCGGGCCAAGGCTTGGTTTTCTTCTTGCTTGGAATCTTGATGGCAAAGAATGTCGTGAAGCTTGGCGGCTGGAACAAGTTCGCTCCGATTTTTATCGGAATTGGAACCGCCAGCATGATAATGGGCTTGCTTACCGGCGAGTTCTTCGCCAACGAATCTTTGCTTGAGCCTTTTGAGCGTTTTGTGACCGGCTTGTTCGGCGAGCCGCGAAACCAAATATTGCCGATGATGCCCCAGTCAAATCCCGAGTCCATCAAGAGAATGTTCATGTTCTTTGGCTTTTCAATCGCGGTGGGCTTTGTAATCAATTCAACTGGAATCATCATCAACATCGTGAACAGCTTTTTGCAAAGGAAATACGGCAAGGCGCTTTTTGGAAAGAGCGGTTTGGCAGGAGCAATTTTCTTTTGGTATGTGGTTTTGTTGGCGATTAGAGTCGCGGCTCTCGGCCATTCTGTCGCCCTTTACGATTGGATTGTGATTGGCGTTTCCCTTTTCTTTTGCGCTTTTGGCGAGCCCTTCATTCGTTTGGCGGAAGGGGAGAGGCCGGTAATTGAGAACGGCCTCTTCGCGATGGTGATTGAAGCCGTTGTAGAATTGCTTGAAACTGTCATCACTTATCTTTCAAACTCAATCAGCTTCTTGCGCGTTGGAGCCTTTGCCTTGGCCCACGCGGTTTTGGGCTTTATCATTTTGACTATGACTGAAATGGTTGGCGGCGTTGGCGGCATTGCGGTGACCGTTTTGGGAAACGCGATTGTCGTTGTTCTTGAAGGAATGATTGTCGCGATTCAGGCGATTCGTTTGCAGTACTACGAGTTCTTCAGCAAGTTCTTCAACGAAACAGGCTCTGAGTTCGCGCCCTACAAGTTTGAATACAAGAAGGCTGGCGCTAACAACTAGCGGTATTATATGGAGGTTAAGCGGCGAGAAAATCGTATCAAGACCTTAAGGTTTTGACGCCGCATAAGCCGCAACATTCGCGCTTGTTAACTAACGCGCGCGAACAGCGGTATTATATGGAGGTTCAGGAATGAACAAAAAAATTATTGCTTTGGCGGCTCTGCTTTTTTGCGCGATTGCCGCGGGACTTTTTGCCGAGGATTCTTCTTCTGCAAAAAATGAAGGACAGGCTGTTGAGCAGCAGGCCAACAATTCTCAGGCGATTAAATACGTTGCCGCTGGATTGGCCGTTGGACTTTCTTGCATTGCCGGCGGAATGGCTGTTGGCAAAATCGGAAGCGCCGCTATGGGAGCGATGAGCGAAAACGCCGAGCTTTCTGGAAAGGCCTTGCCGTTCGTTGGATTGGCCGAAGGCATTTGTCTTTGGGGCTTCCTTGTGGCTTTGTTGATCATTATTCTCTAGGCCTTTTTAGTGAAGTATTTTGTGATTGGCGAACGCGAAATCGTTCTTGCCTTTGGCTTGGTTGGAGTTGCTGGCGCAGTTGCGGTGAATCGCGACGAGGCTCTTGACGCTTTTAATCGGGTTACAGGAAAGGGCGGAACGATGAACGCTCCCGCAATTGAAGAGCGCCCAAAAGTTCTCATTCTTACGGAAGAAGTTTCCATGCTGCTGGAGAAAGAAATTGTTGACTGGCAGATGGGCGCCAAGTATCCTCTGATTGTTGAAATTCCCGGAATCAACGGGCATTTGAGCGGTCGCAAAACCCTTACGGATTCAATCCGCGAGGCGATAGGCATTCAAGTTTAGGAAGATTTTATGGAAGAATTACGCTCAACCGATATCCTTGACAAAGAGATTCAAAACGACGCGAGAAAAAAAGCCCAAGCTGTTCTTGAGCAGGGAAAGCAAAAGGCCGCGGAAATTTTAAATCGAGTTCAAGACAGGCTTGAGGAAGCCAAAGCGCAAAAAGTTAAATTTTACGGCTCAAAGGAAGCGAAAAAGCAAAAAGACTCGGACGCGTCGCTTCCGCTTGAAAAAGAGCGCTTTTTGGTTTCTTATATCGGAAGCTCCATCGACAATGCGATTGACGAATATTTAAAGTCCTTGTCTTCCGTTCAGCGCGTTCAGCTTGTCGCCAAGATTTTGGACGGCAAGGAAGACTTGCTTAAGGGCAGAAAATTTTCCGCGAAGTTTTACGGCTTTGAGCCAAAAGACGCTCAAGAAATAATAGAAAAAAAATTGGGAAGCAAATTGCTTTCTTGCGAAAAAATTCAAAATGCGCATGATCCTGAAGGAATAATCTTGGACTCAGAAGACAAGAGCGTGAAAATCAGGTTGACTATAGACGAAATAATCGGCGCGGCAAAGGACAAGCATTATCAAGAAATGTCTTCCGCGCTTTTTGGCGGGAGGCTCTAAATGACGCACGGAAAAATTGAGCGCGTTTCTGGCCCTATTATTTTTGCCGAAGGTTTGGAAGGCTCCGGCCTTTACGACGTTGTGAACGTTGGCGAAAAAAAATTGATGGGCGAAATCATTCGCCAAAATCAAGGCAAGGCCACGATTCAAGTTTACGAAGACGTTACCGGCCTTAAAGTTGGAGAAGACGTTGAGTGCACAGACAGGCCCCTTTCCTTGCATTTGGGACCAGGCTTGGTTGGCGCGATTTACGACGGAATTCAGCGTCCTCTAAAAACAATGTACGAAGACAAGGGCTCTTTCTTGTTGGCGGGCCAGCGGGCAAAGGCCTTGGACGACCAAAAAAAATGGGACTTTAAGGCGGCCATAAAAGAAGGCGACCCGATTAAGCCTGGAATCCTTTTGGGAAGCGTTCAAGAAACATCTTCCATTTTGCATTCGATAATGGTTCCTCCTATGACAAAGGGGCGAGTGTTGAAAGAATTCAAGGGAAGCGGCTCTTACACGATTGAGGACGTGATTGGCGTAACCGAGCTTGGCGAAGAATTGAAGCTAAGCCAATATTGGCCGGTTAGAAGGCCTCGCCCTTATTCAGAAAAGCTTTCGGTTTCAGAGCCCTTGATTACTGGTCTTAGAGTTATCGACGTTTTCTTTCCGCTTTCAAAGGGCGGAACCGCGGCGATTCCTGGCGGCTTTGGAACTGGAAAAACAATGACCCAGCATTCAATCGCAAAATGGTGCGACGCGGACTTGATTATTTACATCGGTTGCGGAGAGCGCGGGAACGAAATGACAGACGTTCTCACCGAGTTCCCGGAAATCATTGACCCGCGAACAGGCCGCTCTTTGATGGAGCGAACTATTTTGATTGCGAACACTTCGAACATGCCGGTAGCGGCGCGAGAAGTAAGCCTTTATTCTGGAATCACCCTTGCTGAATATTACCGCGACATGGGAATGGCTGTCGCAATCATGGCCGACTCTACAAGCCGTTGGGCGGAAGCCTTGCGCGAATTGAGCGGACGCATGGAAGAGATGCCGGCGGAAGAAGGTTTCCCCGCTTACTTGCCGACTCGCTTGGCCGAGTTTTACGAAAGGGCGGGCCGCGTTATTTCCTTGGACAATAAAGAGGGAAGCGTAAGCGTAATTGGAGCGGTCAGCCCTCCGGGCGGCGACTTTTCTGAACCGGTCACCCAGCACACAAAGCGCTTCATCCGTTGCTTTTGGGCCCTTGACCGCGACTTGGCAAACGCCCGCCATTATCCCGCGATTGGTTGGATTGACTCTTACAGCGAATACGCTGAGGAAGTCAAGGATTGGTGGGAGCGGCAAAATCCTGAATGGCTTGTGATTCGCCAGCGCGCCTTGGACCTTCTAAAGACCGAGCAGCGCTTGGAGCAAATCGTTCGCTTGATTGGACCGGACGCCCTGCCTGACGCGGAGCGCTTGGTATTGATTGTTGCCGAAATGATTAAAAACGGCTTTTTGCAGCAAAACTCTTACGACGTTATTGACTCTTACTGCGCCGCGGAAAAGCAAATAATGATTTTGTCTTTGATAATGAAATTTTACGACAGGACTTTGGCCTTGGTAAAAGCCGGCGCGCCTTTGGGTCAAATCACTTCCCTCAAATGCCGCGAGGAAATTGTCAGAATCAAGAGCGTTGTTGAAAACGACAAGCTTGAAAAAATCAAGGACATCGAAGGCCGCATGGAAACGGAAATCGGCGACTTGGAGCGGACTTACCGCAAGGTGGAAATGTAAATGAAAGGAATTGAATACAGAGGAATAAATTCTGTTGAAGGCCCGATTGTCGCCGTCCGCCGCAGCGAGAACGTTTCGTTCAACGAAGTGGTTTACATTCGCGACAAAAACGGCGAAAAGAAAACCGGCCGAGTAATCGACTTGAATGAAGAAGCCGCGATTGTTCAAGTTTTTGGCTCCACAACAGGAATTGACTTGAAGGAATCTTCCGTGGAATTTTTGGAAGAGCCTTTAAGGCTTCGCGTAGGCGAAGGCTTGCTTGGCCGCATCTTCAACGGTTTGGGCGAGCCGATTGACGGTTACGGACAAATCGTTTCTTCAGAAAAACTTGACGTGAACGGAAGCCCGATAAATCCTTACGCGCGCGTTTACCCGAGAGACTTCATTCAAACTGGAATCTCTTCGATTGACGGAATGAACACTTTGATTCGCGGACAAAAGCTTCCGATTTTTAGCGGAAACGGTTTGCCCCACAACAGGCTTGCCGCGCAAATCATTCGACAGGCAAAATTGAAAAATTCCGACGACCAATTTGTAATGGTTTTTGCCGGAATGGGAATCAAGTACGACGTTGCCCGCTTCTTTATCAACACCTTTGAGGAAAGCGGCGTTCTTTCAAAAGTAGTTATGTTCCAGTCTTTGGCGGACGCTCCGAGCATCGAACGCATCATCACGCCTCGCTGCGCTTTGACCGCCGCCGAATATTTGGCTTACAAAAAGGGAATGCACGTTCTTGTCGTCTTGACCGACATGACAAACTATTGCGAAGCCTTGCGCGAAATTTCCACAACCCGTGGAGAAGTTCCGGGCCGAAAAGGCTATCCTGGCTACTTGTATTCCGACCTTGCCGAATTGTACGAGCGGGCCGGCCGCATTAAGGAAAGCCAAGGCTCAATCACGCAAATTCCGATTTTGACAATGCCAAACGACGACATTTCAAACCCGATTCCAGACTTGACCGGCTACATCACGGAAGGACAAATCGTTCTTGACCGCGAGCTTTTTCAAAAGGACATGTACCCGCCGGTCGCAGGTTTGCCAAGCCTTTCGCGCTTGATGAAAGACGGAATCGGCGTTGCCGCTGACGGAAAGGTTATGACTCGAGAAGACCACGCGGGCCTTTCAAGCCAGCTTTTCGCTTCCTACTCAAAAGTAAAGTCAATCAGAAATTTGGCCGCCATTATCGGCGAGGAAGAGTTGGGCGACTTGGACAAAATGTACTTGGATTTTGGAAATCATTTTGAAAGGGAATTTCTCTGTCAAGGCGACTACGAAGACCGTTCGATTGAAGAAACTTTGGACATCGGTTGGAAGACGCTCAAATGCTTGCCGCGCGACGAATTGCTCCGCGTAAAGACGGAATACATTGACAAATATCTTCCCAAGGACGACGCTGAATAAATGGCAAAATTGAACATCGCTCCAACAAAGTCAAACCTTCTCGCAATGAAAGAGCAGCTTGCCTCCGCTGAAAACGGATACGAGTTGCTTGAGCAAAAGCGCGAGATTTTGGTAATGGAATTGATGCGAATGGTCGACAAGGTAAAGGTGCTTGAGCGCGACATCGACAAGTTGATTGGCCGCGCCTATCCTGCCTTGAAGCGAATGTTGATGAGCGTCGGCGGCGACAGGGTTGAGCAAATGGCCCGCGCTGTTAGATATGATTTTAGAATTAAGGAAAAGCCGGTCACCATCGGCGGAATGAATTTTTCTTCCATTGATGTGGACCTTCCGGAACGCCAGCTTTTCTTTTCTTTTTTGGGAACTTCCAGCAGTTCCGACGAAGTTATGGTTGACTTCTTCAACCTTTTGCGCTTGCTCACCGACATGGCCAGCATCAGGACGATTGTTTGGCGTTTGGCGGGCGAGGTTAAGAAAACCCAGCGCCGAGTCAACGCGCTTGACAAGATGGTCATTCCGCAGGCGAGGGAAACGAAGAAATACATTGAAGGCCAATTGGAAGAGCGAGAGAGGGACAACACTTTTGTTCTTAAGGCATTGAAAAATAAAGTTAAAAGTTGATGTGGAGGAAAAATGATTAAAGCGCTTGTAAAAAATGTTTTGGTTGCGATTAACGGCTCTCAGTCATCGATTCACGCAGCGATGTACGGAATTATTTTGGCAAAGCAATATCACTTTAACTTGAAGTTCATTTATGTGGTTGACACGGCCACTCTAAAACGCCTTACGATTGGAAAATTTTTGATAAAAGAAGAAAGCGACACTTTTGAAAGCAACCTTCATTCCGACGGCGAAAAATATTTGGATTACGTGACTTCATTGGCAAAGAAAAAAGGCGTTAAGGCGGAAGCCGAATTGCGGGAGGGAAGCGTTTGGGTTGAGGTTGTGAAAGCGGCCGACGCTTTTGGCGCCAAATTGATTTTGCTTGGAGGCCATCCTTCTCGTTACGCGGTTACCGGAAAAGTCTCTGACGATTCTACGATTTTTTCTAAAACCGACAAGGACATCATTTTGAACGCCAATTGCTCGACTCTTGTTGTTTACGAGCCAAAAATCGAAGAGCTTTATAGAATCCTGTAATTGTTTTTATGGAAGACTGCTACGAGGTGCTGGGCGTTCGGCCTGGAGCGACGATTTCAGAAATCCGCCGCGCTTACAGAGAAAAAGTAAAAAAATATCATCCAGACGTTTCGGGCGACCAAAGCACCGCCGAGCATTTTAAGAAAATCGTTCGCGCTTACGAAATCCTTTCAGACCAAAAAGCGCGCTCTATTTTTGACTCTTCCATTTTTGAACGTTTTGCAAGACGAAAGGTAAAGTCGTGGGATTATCGGGAATGGCTCTTGTCGCGCGAAGATGATGAAAGCCGCGCAAAGCTTATTTTCTTTGACTTGATGCATGGCCGTGAGGACGACGCTGTAAAAGAATTTAAGAGAATGCAAACCGAACGCCAAAGCTTTTCTTTAAAGCATTGGTTCACCCGCGAAAATTTTATGGATTACGGATTTATTCTTTGCGAGGAATTGCACTTGCGCGGCGAATATTTTGACGCCTTTTGCTTGCTTGAGCAAATCATCAAAATGGAATACTCTTATGAATACTTTCGCCTCTTTTTCCCAGAAGTGATTTCTTTCGCAAAAAACATTTTGCAAAACCATATCGAGGGAACTGTCAACGACGAGCTTGCCTTGGACACTTTTGAGCGCGCCTTGGAATTGCGCTTTGGCGACGCCACCGACGCTTTTATTTTGCGAAAGATGGGAATAATTTACAATCGCATTGGCGACCAAAATACAGCAAAGATTTGCTTTGAGGAGGCCGACCGATTGGGCGGCGCCAAAAAAAATTAGTTTATTATTTAGGAGTTATATATGATTAGATTGAAGAATGAAAAACAGATTGAAGGCATCAGAAAGTCATGCCACCTTTTGGCCGACATGTTCAACTTTGTGATTCCGCAAGTGAAAGCGGGAATGTCCACTAAGGACGTTGACGATTTGTGCAAGAATTTTATGATTAGCCACGGCGGAAAGCCAGCATGGTACCAGGAAGATTTTCCGGGAGCGGCTTGCATTTCAATTAACGAAGAAGTGATTCACGGCATTCCTTCAAAGAAAAGAATTATTCACGACGGCGATTTGGTGAGCCTTGACGTTGGCATAAACCTTGACGGCTACATCAGCGATTCTTGCCACACGGTTTTGGTTGGAAACGTAAAGCCTGAATTAAGAAAATTGGACGAAGTGACCCTTGAATGCTTGCAGGCTGGAATCGCCGCTTGCAAGGCTGGAAACAGAATCGGAGACATAAGCCGCGCGGTCAACGACATTGCCGTAAAACATGGCTACGGAGTGGTTTACGATTATTGCGGTCACGGAGTTGGCCTTGACGTTCACGAAGATCCAAGCATTCCCAACACACCCGACGCGCTTGATTCAAATCCCCGCATTCAGGCTGGAATGGTTTTGGCGATTGAGCCGATGATTAACTTGGGAACCGCCGACGTTCACGTTTTGTCTGACAATTGGACTGTAGTCACCGACGACGGAAAGCCAAGCGCCCACGAAGAGCATACGGTCGCTGTCTTTAAGGATTACACGGAAATCTTGACGAATTTAAATTACTAGTGGATAATGTATATATGAGTACATATTTTTTTATCGCCTTGTGCGTGATAGTTTTTTTGCT
>JAILDQ010000096.1 GCA_024689365.1 Treponema sp.
CTATGGCCGCCTACGAAGAGGCCTTGAAACTTGACCCCCTTAAGACAGACGCTCTTAACGGAAAAGAACGTGTTTCCGCCCACTTGCGATAACAAAAAAACAATTCATTTTGAAACTCTAGGCTGCCGCTTGAACCAAATAGAAACGGAAGGGGCGGCGGAGTTTTTTCATCAACAAAATTGGACTGTCCAAATGACAAGCCTTTCAGCCAAGGACGCGGAGGATTCTTCCGTTTGCCTTTGCGTTTTGAACACTTGCGCCGTCACTGGAAAGGCCGAGCAAAAAGACCGGCGGACAATCAAGCTTTTGCTGAAAAAATTTCCCCAGGCCGCCTTGATTGTGACAGGCTGCTACGCAGAGCTTTCTCCCAAAGAAATAGAGGCCATGGACTCAAGAATTGTCCTCTTGCCTGGAAGCGCCAAAAGCGCCTTGTCAAAAGTTCCCGAATATTTAAACGACTTGTTTAAAGACGGAGTTGTATACGGGCAGGGCTTGGCCTTTTCTTTGAGGGAATTTTTTTCAGGAGACAAAAAGCCCTTTTTGGAAGGAATCGAGCCTTTGGCAAAGAAAAAAGACGGCCTTTTCCTTATGCCTGTAAAAGCGGCTGCAGACCCCTTTGCCTTGCTGCCAAAAAGCTTTTTCGCGCATTCAAGGGCTTCGATAAAAGTTCAAGACGGCTGCAACAATTCATGCTCCTTTTGCGCCATTCATTTTGCCAGAGGGAAAAGCGTTTCGATTGAGGCGAA
Source organism: Treponema sp. (assembly GCA_024689365.1). Lineage (GTDB taxonomy): Bacteria > Spirochaetota > Spirochaetia > Treponematales > Treponemataceae > Treponema_D. The sequence goes on from JAILDQ010000096.1 coordinate 747, forward strand.
AGTCGCGCTTGAGCGGGTTCAGGATTTGGAGAAAAGCGGCCAAAGCGAACTTGTGTTGACGGGCGTTAACATCGGCCAGTACAGGGGCGAATGGCAGGGAAAGGACTTGGACATATCAGGCCTTTTGGAATTGATTTTGGCAGGAACAAAAAAAATCGCGATTCGCTTTTCAAGCATCTATCCTGAATGCGTCACGGAAAAGTTCGCGGAGGTTATAAAAAACGAAAGGGTTAGGCCGCACTTTCATATTTCTGTCCAAAGCGGAAGCGACAAAATCTTAAGGCGAATGAACAGGCCTTATTCAAGGCAAAAAGTTTTGGAAGCTTGCCGCCGCCTCAAGGCCGCAAAAGAAAATCCTTTCTTGGCTTGCGACATAATAACAGGCTTTCCTGGCGAAAGCGAGGAAGATTTTGAGGAAAGCCTTTCGTTGTTGAAGGAAGGCGGCTTTTCAAACGCGCACGCATTTCCGTATTCTCCTCGTCCGGGAACGGCGGCCGCAAGCCTTTTGCCTAAAATCCCGGAGCGAGTCAAGGACGAGCGGGTAAAGGCCCTAAACGATTATTCCGCGCTGGCGAAAACGGCTTACATAAATTCTTTTGCGGGAAGCGTAAGGCCTGCGGTTGCGGAAAGCGTTCGCGGAAAGGCGTTTGTTCCCCAAGGAAAAAAGCTTGTGAGGGCCGTGACTGACAACTTCATCCACGCGGAAATTCTTCTTGACGAAGGCGAGCAAAGCCCTTTGAACGGCCAAAATGTTTTTGTGAAAATACTAGGAGCCAACGAGGACGCTATAAAAAAAGGCATGGAATGGGAAGCCTATGCCGAGCTTTGCAAAAACGTTTGAAAAAATCAAAAATATTCGACAAAATCTCTTGACACGTTTTGCCGGTTTATGATAATATCAATTTACGCTTTTAACAAGCGGATGGGCTATTAGCTCAGCAGGTAGAGCAACGCCCTTTTAAGGCGTGGGTCACTGGTTCGAATCCAGTATAGCTCACAAAGGCTTTCTTCTTTATAGAAGAAAGCCTTTTTTTTTCTAACATTTCCGCGTGATTTTCCGATAAGAAAGTATAAGAAAATTTCTTTGTAAGGATGTCAAAATGATTCGTGGTTGGTATACAGGAGCTAGCGGAATGGTTGCCCAGCAAAACAGGCTGGACGCGATTTCTAACAATTTGGCTAACGTGGACACGGCGGGCTACAAGCGCGACGTGACGGTTTCAAAGTCTTTTAGCGAGTTGCTTTTGCGCCGCGAGGATTTTGACGGCGTTTACACAATTCCTGAAGGCTCGGCCGACGCGGCTCCGATTATCGGAAAGCTTGGCCTTGGCGTTGAGACCAACGAAAACTTCACTGACTTTGCCGAAGGCTCTCTCAAGAACACTGAGCAGGCCACGGATTTTGCCTTGCACGGAAAAGGCTTTTTTGTGATTCAAACACCGATGGGAAACCGCTACACAAGAAACGGAAACTTTTACATCGGAAAAGAAGGCGTTCTTGAAACAAAGGACGGATATCCTGTTTTGGGAGAAAACGGAATCATTCATCTTGAAGACGACAAATTCAAAGTGAACGAAGACGGAATGATTGTTACCCAAGACAATCAGGTAGTTGACAGATTTCTTGCGGTTCGCTTTGACAACGAGCGCTATTTGAAAAAGGCCGGAAATTCATTCTATATGGAAAACGAAATTTCAGGTCCCGCCCATATCGCGGAAGGCGAGGAGCGCCCCCAGTTCATCCAAACTTTTGTTGAAAGCTCAAACGTGAACGTCGTCAACGAAATGGTAAGAATGATTGAAGTGAACCGCGCTTACGAAGCGAACCAAAAGACGATTCAAAGCGAAGACCAAATGATGTCAACCTTGTGGAACCGCGTTGCCGCAAGAGCCCGATAAACGATAGGAGATAAATTATGGTAAGAAGTTTGTGGACAGCCGCGACAGGAATGAACGGACAGCAGGCGAACATTGACGCTATTTCTCATAACCTTTCAAACGTAAACACAACCGGCTACAAGCAGCAGCGCGCCGAGTTTGAGGATTTGATTTACCAAAATCTCAAATTGTCTGGAACTCCCGCGACGGAAGACACAGTGACTCCTGTTGGAATACAGCAAGGCGCGGGCGTAAAGCTTGCCGCAACCCAGCGAATTTTCAGCCAAGGCTCTTTGCAGGCCACCGGCGTTGACACAGACCTTGCGATTGTGGGCGACGGATTTTTGCGAGTCCAGCAATACGACGGCTCTTACGCATACACTCGCGACGGAGCCTTGAAGGTTGACATGACAGGCCAGCTTGTAACAAGCGAAGGCCTTAGAGTTTTGCCTGAAATCATTTTGCCGGAAGGCTTTGACATTCACACTTTGACAATCAGCGACGGCGGCCGCGTTTCTGTAAAAGTAAACGGAGAGACAACGCCGACAGAGGTTGGCCAGCTTGAGCTTTACCGCTTCCCGAACGAAGTTGGCCTTAAGGCTTTGGGCGACAGCTTGTATAAAGTGACAAACGCTTCTGGAGATCCAATCGCCAACAGGCCGGGAATTGAAGGCATGGGAATCGTAAAGCACAAGTTCTTGGAAATGTCAAACGTCAGCGTTGTTAACGAAATGGTTCAAATGATTGTCGCCCAGCGCGCTTATGAGTTCAACTCAAAGGCCGTTCAAACCAGCGACAGCATGCTTAGCAC
>JAILDQ010000207.1 GCA_024689365.1 Treponema sp.
CTTCCGGCTTTTTGATAGTCAAGCCACGAAGCGTAATTGTGCAAGAACATCATAGGATTGAAAAAGCGCAAGTCCATCTCGCCGTAAGGAAGGGCCGCTTCCATAAAGGAGATTTGAAATTTCTTTCCGATTCTCGCGTCGACCTTGTGTGAATAAAGATAACGGCGAGTGTTCAACTGGGTCAAGGAACCTGTGTATTGCGCGATTGGCGAATAAATTGAGATTGAGGCGTTTGTCGCGTCAGTTATATATCCCGATTGAATTATGGAACTGCTTTGCGCGCGGCCAAAAGATTCAGGCATATTGTTAACGCGGAAATTGAATCCCACCGTATCCGTAAAGGCATAACCAAAAGAGCCGTAAGCCATATGGGGAAAATTCACGTCGAATATTTTTTCTTTGTAGGGAATGTTGAAGTAAGTTTCGCTGTCGTCTCCGCCAGTCTTGTTGATTCCTATAAAAATGTCCGCAAAAAGAGTCGCGTAATCTCCGGCTCCAAGCGTCACAGGAAAGTCGATGACATGCTTTTTCTCATACCTGTCGTAGACCCATGGGACCGATTTGTTTGTCTTTAGAAAGCCCTCTAAATTTATCGCTGGCTCCGCGCGAACTTGAAAAATCGACGCGTTTGCCGAAAAGTCGCTATCGTTAAAATAATCAATTATTTTGTCATAATGAGCCTTGCCTGGCTGGCTCAATGAATCGTATTCAATCTCTGTCAGCATCGCGCGGACTTGATTCAAGCTGATCGGCGCTTGGTCTGAAAACTGGACAATGCCGCATTCTTGCTCCAAGATTTGCAGGGAATCGTAAATCCAATGGCGGGGCTCAAAAAGAGTTTGGCCTCCCCTGCCAGCCTTTCTTCCCTCAGAAGCGATTGAAAAAATGAAAGCCGCAAAAAGCGCCGCCGCAATCGCAAGACGTTTCATTCAGCGGCCTCCGGGGCCTGAGAAAGCGGCCCTTCGCTTTTAAGCGCGGCGCCTTCTTTTTCAGCATCTCTGTCATGCTTGTCTTTTAACAAAAAGTCAAAGTTTGCAGGCTTTTTGAGCAAACGGCAAAAATCCATTCTGCAAGAAAGGGCGATTTCAAAGCCGTGTTCAAAATCTCCGGACTTATGGTTGTGATTAAACGAAAGTATGTACGCAGGCTGCGCGACAAGGGTTAGCCATTTTAGAGGCGACCAAGAGCCGCGCAAATAAATCACGTTGTCGTATTCAACGACTCCATGCGGCGCGGAAAATTCACGGCCGTACGCGTAATAAGGACTGTCAACGTAAATCCATCTTGTCTCATACCTTTGCTTTGAGGTCTTTCCGTTTATCCAACCGTAATTGGTGAAAATGTCGTCAGAGGAAAATTCTCCGCGCGCGGCGAAAATGTAATTAAGGTCCAAAGACCATTTTCCCGGCTTTTCATAGCCAGCGGAAAATTTGCCCGCGATTGAGTCAGGGCCAACAGGGCTTCCAATCCATTCATAGTCGGGGCCTTTCTCGTCGCCCTTGGCTGAAACCAAAGACCAGTTGGGGCTTTGCTTTATCCACAAATACGGAGAGGCGTAATAGCCTTCAAGGTTGAATTTAAGAAATCCGCCTTTGACAGGAAACTGCAAATCCAAGCCGCCCTGAAAGCCATTGCCTTCAGGAAGCGCTCCGGCGCCAGAAGTTTGTTCCGTGAACATTTGGTGCTCTGTTCTTGCCATCAATCCGTACAAACGCAAATTTTTGCATGGAACGAAATTCACCTTTACGCCCATGTAAGAAATCCAATCGTATTGGTTGTTCAACTCGTAGGCGTGAAAAATTCCAAAGGGATTGAGAAACTTCATGTCAAAAACGTCGTAGGCCGCGCCGCCTTCCAAAAAGCCGAGCGTGAATTTTTTGAAAAGCCTAAAGTCAATTTCGTGATTGTACATCGTTTCCTTTTGGTTCAATTGCTGAACGTTAAAGGCGTAAGAGAAAATCGGCGAGAAAAACCTAAAGGTTCCGTAAGGCAAGTCTGTAAGATAGTCGCTTTGCACGACGCTTCCCAAAGAGGCGCGGCCAAAGTTATGGCTGCCCATTCCGAAGTTTAGGTTAACGCCAACTCCGTTATTCCACCTGTATCCAGTCGAAAGATAAGTTGAATGCGTAATGTTTGGATCAAAAGGGTCCTCGCCAAATATATGGTTGACATAATTATCGTTTTTAAGCATATAGGAACGGCGCTGGCCAACAGCCAAGCCCATGCTAACAGTCAAATAGTCGCTCAATGAAAGCTTTACGGGAGCCTCAAGCAAGCGCTGGCGTTCATGATAATTGTAAAGCCACTCCAAGCTGTCGTTTGTCTTTGCGTAGCCCTCAAGGTTAAACTTTGGCTCTATTCCAAGGGAAAAAAGCCCCACGTCAAGGGAAATGTCAAACTGGCTGAAATATTCTTGTATTCTAAGGTACTGGTCTTTTCCAGCCTCGGACAATTTTTCATACGGAATCTCTTCCAAAATGCCCTTGAGCTCCATAATCGTAAGGGGCGTGTGGTCCACAAAATTCCATCTTCCAAAGTCAAGCTCAACGGCAGCCAAGGCATCGTAAAGCCAATGGCCGCTTGGAACCAAGTCGGAACCCCTGCGCGGAGAAGCGAAAGAGGCCGATGTCAAAACAGACAAAAATAAAAACGCTATGACAATCTTCTTTAATTTCATTCAAAACCCCAAAAATTCGGTTCAAAAATTATAACAAAAAAGGGATTTATATTCAAGACAAGATTCGCTATTGCGCGAGGCTTTAATTTTCTATATAATTGTCATCTATGAAAAAAAAGAAGACAATTCTGCTGAAAATAACGGCTTGCGGCATTCTCACGCTCGCTTGTTTCTTTTTTAGCTGGACTCCCTTGCAAACAGAATTGAACCTAACTCCGGAATGGACTAGCGACATAAACAAGAGCCTTGAAAAAGACACTAGCGAAAGTCTTTTGCCTTTTAGGCTTGGAAACAAAGGAGGCTATTTCACTCATTCAGGAAACATAGTTTCAAGGCAAACAATCCCCTACAAAGCGGTTTATTCAAAAGATTTTTACAGCCTCTATGAAAGAAACGCCGACAAGATTTCCGTTTATCTTCCGTCGGGACAAAAAAAATGCGAAATAATGGGAGCCGGCTTTCCCTTCATTCAAGAAGACAGGCTTTTCCTTTTCGCGCCGGGCGGCTCTTCAATCGCATTTGTAAACAGCCATGACGGAAACGCAAGCGCGAAATATGAAAACACAGCGCCCATAACAGCTTTCAATTCTTCGGAAAACGGAAGCGCTGTTGGATACGCCGACGGACAATTTTTGATTTTCAACAAGCATGGCGTGAAAAAAATTGAATTGTTTCCGGGCGGAAGCGACAACCCGATAATTTTGGGCGCGGACATAAGCAAATCCGGCAAAATGTTTGCCTGCGTTTGCGGCGTTTCGCCCCAACGCTTTGTTCTTTACAGAGACGAAGAAAATTACGAAAAAATAATTTACCACGAATTCTTGAGCAAAAACATGACAAGGCAAAGTTACGTTCACTTTTGCGACAACGACAAATACGTTTACTACGACGCAGGGGAATATCTTGGAATCGTTGACACGGAAAAATGCGAGCGAAAAAAAGTTTCGCTTTCCGGAAAAATCTTGGACATCCAAGAGTCGCCGGTGGCCGAAAGCGTTTACATTCTAAGCAGAATCGGACAAAGATATTATACCGTTACAATTCTTGAGAATTGGACAAAAAAAAGCGGCCAGTTTTCATTTGAATCGGACAGCGCTTTCATTCTTACAGACGGAAACGCGCTTTACATTGGAAGCGACAACAAAATTTCAAAGCTTGCCCTGTCAAAACGTTAGAGGAAAAAATGAAAAAAACAAATGCATTTAAAAGCGCGTTTTTAATTTTGACGCTTTTTTTTGCCGGCAAGGCAAGCGCCTTTGACTGGCCCATTTCTGATTTTGATCCTGAACAAAAAGTTTTGGATTTTGGACAAAAAAGAAAAGACAGCGTGAACACGGCGCTTGTTTTTGGAAACGCGCAAAATGCCAAAGCTTCAGACAGCGGAAAAATAATCGCGGTGATTACGGAACATCAAGGCGACGGAGATTGGTTTGAGACTCCGCTTGGAAACGCCATTATATTAAGCCACGACGACTCTTTGATTTCAGTTTACGGAAACCTTTCTGAACAAAGCGCCTTGGACTTGGAGAAAAAAAGCGATTTAAAAACAGGCGAGGATTTGGGTTCCACCGGAAACTCGGCATGGAACGAAAGCGCGGAAGAAAATTCGCTCGAATTTCAAATCGCCGACACAAACGCCAAGACTTTCATCAACCCGACAATTCTCATGCCGCGCGCGTTGAAGCCCAAGAGAATTTTATTGGAAGACATTTCGATAGAAAACCAATTCGGCCGCCTCTACGGCTTGGCTTCCCTTCGTTCGGTTCCAGCCGGAAAATACAAGGTTTACAAAAAAAGGCAGGCGGACGCCGTCACATTCAAGTCTGAAGTTTACGTAAACGGCTCTGAAGTTGAAAAAATCACAAAGGACACGATAAAAAGCCAAAAGGGTCTTTTGACAATAAGCGGAGCCACGTCTTACACAAGCAAAGACTTTTATCCCAACGAAGAAATGGAATTTTTGGGCTGCGTATTCCTGCCGCACGGAAGCAACACAGTCACGATAAGGGCCGCGGATTTTTACGACAACGCGCGAATCGCAAACTACAATATTTCAGCATATTAAAAAACAGGAAAAACTATGTCTTTGAATCACAATATGATTTTGTCGGCCAGCGGCTGGCGCAAGGTTTTTGCGGAAAGTTCTAACGAAAAAGATTCAACTCCTAAAATCGGAAATGTCAACAAGGCG
>JAILDQ010000212.1 GCA_024689365.1 Treponema sp.
GGATGGGCTTTTTTGATTTTTTGTTTTGGCGCGGAATCTTTTCGCAAAAGCTGTTCTATGCGGACTGGATTTTTTTCATTTAAAATATCTTGGTAGGCTTTGTCCAAGGCCGCGATTTTTTTGTTTGCCAGCTCGATTTCCGTCTTCAGCTCTTCGGCGCCGCTCACTTCCTTTTTGTACAAATCATAGTAATAGGCGGCGTTTGCTTGCGCGGATTTTTTTGGGTCGATTTTTATTTGGATTTTTTTTCCGTTTTGATAGTCCTCGCATTCCAAAAAGTTTGAGCCGTTTTGAATCAAATGCGCGTTTGACAAAATCAAGTCGCCCCAATGCTTTTTTTGTCCTGCGTTTTCAAAATCCGCCTTTTTCTTTTCCAAGCGCTCCAAGGCCGCGGTTTGCTTTGACCGTCTGCTTTGATACCAAGCCTTTGCCTTTTCCAAAAGCGCGTCGCGTGAAAGGGCGGAAGCGCTTTCGCTGTAAAACCAATCCACTTTTTGGTTGAAAGAGAGGGGGAGCCAGTCTGGATGCTTTTCTTTTATCTCTTCTTGAACTTCCAAAAAATCTCGGACAGGAAATTTTTCCTCGCTTTTTATTTGGGCTGATTTTTCCTCTTCCGATTTTTTTTGAGCCTTGCTCCAAATTTCTTCTTCGTTAAAAACGCCGCCGGTGACTTCGCCCTTTTGCGGCCGCCTAAACATTGTGTCCAAAATATTGTTTTCTTTGTCGCATAAAATTATGTTGGCCGCGGCGCTCCACAAGCGGACGAACATGTTGAATTCCTCGTCGCCGTGGACGAGTTCCATTTTTACAATTCTTTCAAGCGCCATTTGCTTGCAAGAAAGAATTTTTGCGCCGCGAATCTTTGACTTTAGGAATTCCATGAAGCGAAGGGGCTTTTCGTTTTTGGGAATCTTTCTTTTTGTTTCGTTTATTCTGGTGGCTCCATTGGCCGCGCAAACTACAATCGTTTTTGGCGTTCCTTCCTTGTATGTGTAAAAGGCGATAGTGTCAAAGCCCGGCTGTATTATGTCTTGAATGAAGCTTCCGTCTAAATTGAGTTCGTTTAGAATTGCGTTTATTTCGTTGCAGTTAAGTGACATTGAAAAGATTTTACAACAGGAAAAAGATTCTTTCAATATCTCTTTTTGACGGCGGAAAAAACATTGAAAAAAACTTATGCGCGCGCTAAAATATTTCTATTATTTAATGCTGATGTAAAGATTCGGAGGAAAGAATGTTAAATTGGATTTCGGGCCTTTTTAAGGCGCTTAACGCAAATCAGAATCCTGCTGAAATCGCCCACGCTTTGGCGCTTGGCGTAATGTTGGGCTTCATGCCAAAGAACAACGCTCTTTGGTATTTGATTTTAGTCTTCTTCTTCTTTGTGAGAATCAACAAGCCGACTTACTTGCTGACCCTTTTGGTCGTCTCGTATTTTTCTTGGATGCTCGATCCCTTGTTCAGCTCAATCGGCTACACGGTTTTGACTTACAAGCCTCTTGAAGGAATTTTCGGCTTTTTGGTAGACGTTCCTTTTGTGGGCTTTACAAAGTTCAACAACACAATAGTAATGGGAAGCTTTTTGTTCAGCCTCGCGCTTTACATTCCCGTTTTTTTCTTTGGAGTTTTCTTCGTGAAGATTTGGCGTACAAAAATCGCGCCCGGTTTCATCAAGTCGCCGCTTTACAAGGCCGTTCAGAATTTGCCGGTCATTGGAAAAATTTTCGAAGCCTTTGAGGAGAAGTTTTAATTATGGCAAAGATTACAGATAAAGACACAGAGAAAAAGACTGGCGCTAAGGCTCCAGCCGCAAAAAAAAGCGCGGCTCCCGCTTCAAAGGCAAAGGCTCCTGCAAAAAAGCCTGCCGCGACAGAAAAGACCCCCGCAAAAAAAACGGAGCCCGCTCAGACTCAGGCAAAGGCTCCTTCCGCAAAAAGTGAAAAGCCCAAGAAGGCTCCAAAACTTTTTCCCGCGAAAAAATTGCCTGGCTTGCTAAAAAAGGCTTACCGCGCGGACAAAATAGAAAAGATTCTTTACAAAAAGATATACATTTCAAGCGACAAGGAATTGGTCAAGTCTTTTTTTGTGGACAATCCTGAAAAGCCTGGAACAGTTCGCATTCCGCTTGACAAAATGATTGCCAAGCCTGATTTTACCCGCTTAAAGGCCATAGCCAAAGACATTAAGAAAAACAAGGGGTCCTTCAAACTTGTTCCCTTTGTCGCCGTTGCCGCTTTTATCGCGCTTGTGGTTTTCGCTTTCATCACCTTTAAGAATCCCATCGCCAAAAAGGGAATGATAATTGGAATGCAAAAGGTCTTTGGCGCTCGAACAGACATCGCCCGCGTTAACGTTGAGCTTTTAAAGGCCACGATTACCGTGAACGGCCTTCAGCAAGCAAACGCCAACGAGCCGATGAAAAACCTTTTTCAAATCGACAAGACGGAAATTAAATTCAATTTGACAGAAGCCCTTCGCGGAAAATTCGACGCGCAAAACATTGAAGTGACGGGCCTTCAGATTGGAACAGATAGAAGTTATTCCGGCGAGCTTCCCGAAGCGGAGAAGGCCAGCAATCCTTACGTTGAGAAATTCACGGCGGCCGCAACGCAAAAAAAAGAAGCCGCGATTTCCGCCGCCAAAGATTCTATCGAAGCGGCCTTTGCGGAATACAATCCCGAGAACATGATTAAAAACGTTCAGGACAACTTGAAGTCTCCGGCGCTCGCAAAAGAGGTTCAGGCTAAGGTTGAGGCTTCCGTTGAAAAGTGGAAGAACAAGCCGGCCGAAGTCGAAGCGCAAGTAAAGGATTTTTCTGACAGCGTGAACACTCTTGTCAACAAGGATTGGTCAAACGTAAACGATCCGATTGCGATTAAGAACGCCATCACCGACATCACCAACGCTTTGCAAAAAAGCAAGAGCGTGACCAATTCGGTAAAGGGAATCGCCAACGACATCAAGGCGGACGGAAACGCCGTTCGTCAAATTTCAAGCCAAGTGCAAGAGGCGATCAAGGCTGACACGGAATTGGTGAACAAGCAGTTGAAGAAGATCACTTCGTTCAACATGGACACAGGAACTCAGATTTTGAGCAACGCCTTCAACAGCGCCCTTTACGCAATTTGCGGAGACTATTATCCTTACGTTTCAAAAGCGATTGACGCGGCTATGAAGGCCAAGCAGTCCGCTTCGAGCGATCCCAAGGAAACTCAGAAGAAGGCCGCCGAAACTCAAAAGAGGCACGAGCGCCTTCCCGGAATTGACGTTTGGTACAAGAACGACAATGTGCCGCGCTTTTTGATAGAAAAAATTTCTTTCTCCGGTTTGGGAGTTTCCGCCCAAGGCTTTGAGATTTCAAACGACATGGACAAGCGCGGCTCTCCCGCAACCCTTACCGGTTCTTACCAAGAGGGCGACAGGCGAACCCACAAGGCAAAGCTTGTGGTTGACGCAAGAAGCAAAACGAACAATCCTCTCGTCGGCGCCGAATACACGGGAAACAATTATCCTTTTGGATTTGAAAGCCCTTACTTGAACCTCGCCTCAAACACAACTTTGACCGCCACAGGAACGATGGATTTGACAGGAGCCGTTTCCATTGGCGCCAAGTTCAACATGAAGGCGATGCAGTTGACCGCCGATGAATTTGAGCCTGCAATCGCTTACCGCTTTTATTCAAGCGCCCTCAGCGCGATAAACAATTTGACCCTTGGCGCTCAAATCGGAATTGACGCGCAAAGAAACCTTTCTCTAAAAATCGATTCAGACTTGGACAAGCAGTTCAACACGATTTTGAGAAACGTGGTCAACAAGGAATTGGGAGCTTTGATGAACGAAGCCAAAAAGCAAATCACCGAAAAGCTTGGCGAGCAAACCGGCGGCGTTACAGACAAAATTTCCCAATTCATCAATTTGGAAAACGGAATCAACGCCCAAAGCTTGAACATGGACGCGCTCAACAAAGAGCTTAACGCCAAAAAGGCTGAGCTGCAAAAGCAGCTTCAAGATCAAGCGGCCGGAGCCATTGGCGGAGCCGCCGGCAACGCCGCTGGAGAAGCTATTGGCGGCGCTTTGAAGAAACTTTTCTAAAAAAAAATTGCAAGAGACTCTTGTTTTTAAGGCAAGGGTCTCTTGTATAATCTATCCCATTGGCGCTAAAATGCGCTATTATGCTAATCAAACTTTTTTTAATCCTAGTTTTTTTCGCCGTTTTTGTTTTTGTTGGAATTAAGTGCCGCGCGGCAAGTTCCAGCGTCAACGGTTATGTTTTGGGCGGCCGCAAAGTCGGCCCGTGGCTTACCGCTTTTGCTTACGGAACTTCGTATTTTTCCGCGGTAATTTTTGTCGGCTACGCAGGCCAGTTTGGCTGGAACTTTGGCGTGGCTTCAACTTGGATTGGCTTGGGAAACGCCTTTATCGGCTCTCTTTTGGCTTGGGCCATTTTGGGACGACGAACAAGAATCATGACGAGGTTTTTGGATTCAAAGACAATGCCTGATTTTTTCGGACGCCGCTTTGAGTCAAACGGAATAAAGGTCGCTTCAAGCGCGATAACTTTTTTGTTTTTGATTCCTTACACAGCCTCTTTGTTCAACGGACTTTCCCGCTTGTTTAAAATGGCCTTTAACGTTGACTACGCGGTTTGCGTTGTAGTCATGGCCTTGTTGACGGCGGTTTACGTAATCGCCGGCGGTTACATGGCGACTGCGGTAAACGACTTTATTCAAGGTTTGGTAATGCTTGTAGGAATCGTCGCCGTCGTTCTTTCGGTGCTTTCGCAAAACGGCGGCTTTATGCAAAGCCTCAATCTTATGAGCCAAATAGAGTCTCCGGTTATGAAGGGCGCCTACGTTTCTTTCTTTGGGCCGGATCCCCTTTACCTTCTTTTTGTAGTTTTGCTCACTTCGCTTGGAACTTGGGGCCTTCCGCAAATGGTTGGAAAATTCTACGCGATTAAAAATGAAGAGTCGATTAAAATCGGAACCGTGATTTCCACAGCCTTTGCCGTTGTGGTTGCCGGCGGCTGCTATTTCTTGGGCGGCTTTGGACGTTTGTTCGCCACTCCTGAATCAGTCAAGGCGCAAGGCTTTGACTCGATCGTTCCGAACATGCTTTCAAATTTGGGCGACGTTTTGATTGGCGTAGTCTTGATTTTGGTTTTGTCGGCTTCAATGTCAACGCTTTCTTCACTCGCCTTGACTTCAAGCTCAACTTTGACCTTGGACTTTATCGGCGCCTTGAAAAAGAAGAAAAATTCAGAAAAGCAAAACATGCTTATGATGCGCCTTTTTGTAGCCTTCTTCATAATTGTTTCTGCCGCAATCGCGATTGTGCAGGCCAAGAGCCGCGTCACTTTCATCGCGCAGTTGATGGGCGTAAGCTGGGGCGCTTTGAGCGGAGCCTTCCTGGCCCCCTTCCTTTACGGCTTGTATTGGAAAAAGACCAGCAAGGCCGCGGTTTGCGCTTCCTTCTGCTTTGGAACTATTGTCGAAATAATCCAGCTTTTCAAGTCTTTGGGAATGATAAAAATGAGCGGAGACTTCTTGAACTTCGTGTTCAGGAATTCCCTTTATTCCGGCGTCTTCTGCATGCTTGGCGGCCTTGTGATTGTTCCCCTTGTCAGCGCGTTGACCCAAGGCTCAAAGCCAAAGGACGTTGACCAAATGTTCACTTGCTACGACAAGCAAGTTATGGTTCCGGCTAGAGAAATCCTTACCGAAGACAAGTAATAAAAATATTTTGTAAAATCGGCCTTTCAAGCCCATTCGCGGCTTTTAAGGCCGAAATTCCTTTAAAAAAATCCTGAAAAATTTCTTTCTTTTTCCTTAACTTTTTTTTTCAAAAACCGATAATCTTAGCGATGTAGTATCCGAACTTACGGGAGGCGAACAATTTATGATGTATAATCAGGCTTACAACGCTTACAAAAAGGCTAGTGTCAAGACCGCAAGCCAAGCGGAACTCGTTGTTCTTCTTTATGAGGGAGCCGTGAAGAAACTCACTTCCGCGTCTTCAAAATTTACGCCAGACGGAAAACTGCCAGTCGCAAATATAGAGGCTTTCAGCGCGGACGTTTTGCGCGCTCAGGAAATCATCACGGAACTTCAGGTTTCCCTCGACATGGATAAAGGCGGAGAAATCGCAAGAAATTTGATGTCCTTGTATCTTTTCTTCAACGACCAGCTTAGAAGCGCGAACATTTCAAAGAACAAGGATAAAATCGATTCAGTTTTAAATATGATGAGCCAGTTGACTGACTCATGGCGCCAAGCTGCGGAAACCTCAAACGGCAGCGTTTCCACTCAAAGCCAGCCGGCGTTGAACATTGAGGGGTGACTTTATGGAAGAGATTACAAAAGAAGAGCTTGAAGAGCGCGTGGCCTTGCTGAAAAAATTCCGCAGCTTGCTCCAACAGCAGCGCGACAAATTCCGCGAGTACCTCAATGTTTTGGAAAAGCAAGAAACTTCAATCACTACAGAAAACGCCGACGCTCTTTTGGCCCACACAGAGCTTGAGCAACAGGTTGTTTCAAACATAATGAACTTGCAAAAGGTCATCGTGCCGATGTCCGACTTGTACAAGGCCCGCTCTGGCGAAGAAAAGGAAGAGTCGATTACGGCCCTTCAAAACGATTTGTCCAGCTTGCAGAATCAAGTTCTCGCGCAAAACAAAAAGAACCGCGACTTGCTCAGAAGCCACATCGACAGCATAAGGACTCAAATCGCGTCTTTCAGAAATCCCTACAAGAGCCGCCGTTCAGTTTACGCCGAAAAGAATTCCACTGGCTCAATGGTCGCGGTGGAAGCGTAAAAGCGGCAAAAATTATAGGATGAAAGCCTAAAAGCGTTTGTTAGCCGCATAAGCGGCAACATTCGCGCTCGCATCCAAACTCGCGCGAACAGCCGTACGTCTTAAACGTTGTTTCGAGCGGATTTTTCAATCGAACGCTCGGAGGAAGCCCGCGGATGCGGGCTTTTTTTGTCGGGCGAGAAATTCTTGAATTTTTTGTTTTGGCGCGCTATAATGTTTTATCTTTATCAAAAAGGAGAAACATTATGGAAAAGTTCTTTCAGCTAAAAGAAAGAAACAGTACCGTTAGCAAGGAAGTTGTTGGCGGCATTACAACCTTCTTGGCCATGGCTTACATCTTGGCCGTTAACCCAGGAATCTTGAGCGAATCTGGATTGCCTTGGGGCGGAGTGTTCACCGCGACTGCAATTTCCGCCGCGATCGCTACATTGGTAATGGCCTTGCTAGCCAACTTGCCGGTTGCCTTGGCCCCTGGCTTGGGTCTCAACGCTTTCTTCACTTACAGCGTTGTTTTGGGAATGGGCTGCTCTTACCAGTTGGCATTGACAGCTGTTTTGCTTGAAGGAATTTTGTTCATTGTTTTGAGCCTTTGCGGAGTTCGCGAAGCAATCGTTAAGTCAATTCCTGACGGAGTGAAGAAAGCCGTCGCGGTCGGAATCGGTTTGTTCATCGCGATTATCGGCTTGGTAAACGCCGGAATCTGTTCAACAAAAACAGGAACATTCATCGGCTTTGTAAACTTTGCCGGCGACAACCACTCGGCCATCGTAGCCGTTCTTGGCCTTATCATTACAATCATCCTTTACACCCTTAACGTAAAGGGCTCAATCTTGATTGGAATCGTAATCACAACAATCATCGGAATCCCATTCGGCGTTACGACTGTTCCGGAAAACTTCAAGCCATTCTCAACTCCGGAAGCTCCTGTAATGTTCGCCTTTGACTTTGGCGGAATCGGAAAAGATATCGGAAAGTTCTTCGTAATCTTCTTCACATTCTTGTTCACAGATATGTTTGACACAATCGGAACTTTGCTTGGCGTTGCCGAACAAGGAAATCTCAAGGACGAAAACGGCGACATCAAGAACGCCAAGGGCGCTTTGCTTGCCGACGCTGTTGGAACCGTTGCCGGCGCCTGCTTGGGAACTTCTACAGTAACTTCATTCGTTGAGTCTTCATCTGGCGTTGCCGCCGGAGCCCGCACTGGTTTGGCCAGCGTTGTTACAGCCATCTTCTTCTTGCTCGCCCTTTTCTTGAGCCCGCTCTTTGGACTTATTCCTTCCGCCGCCACAGCTCCCGCTTTGATCTTCGTCGGATATCTTATGATGAAGAGCGTTGTCGGAATCAAGTTTGACGATCCTACAGAAGGAATCCCGGCGTTCATCACAATCATGACAATGCCTTTTGCCTACTCAATTTCAAAGGGAATTATGTTCGGAATCATCACTTACGTAATTGCCAAAGTTGCCGGAAAGAAAGCCAAGGAAATCCCCGTTGTTACTTGGATCTTGGCCGTTGTATTCCTTGCCGACCTTATTTTCGAAGCGTGCAAATAAGCGGCGAGATTTAAGTTTTGTAAGACCTTAAGCGGTTGGCGCCGCATGAGCGGCAACAATCGCGCTCGCTGCCAAGCGAGATTTAAGGCATGAAAAAGCCCCGCGATTTGCGGGGCTTTTCTTTTGGCACGTGGCCAGAATTATTTTCCGGAATAGAAATCAACGACGTCGTCTGGAACAGAGTCTTTGATTTTTGTGTTTAGGACAAGCGCCTTGCAAATCTTTCGGCTGGCAAACCAAGCCAAAAGAATTCCGCCTAGAATGGCGAATGGCGAAACGCTTTTCATTATTGTCGCTTCTGCCTTTATCACGCGGCCAAAGAAAAAAGCCGCTCCAAGTTCAAGCGCGATTACAAAAATAAAGCCCAAGATTAAAAGAATCACGGCTCCAAGCATTTGAACCCAAAATGCGTTGCGGCGTTTTTGGCTTTCAGTCAACGGAGCTTTTTGGTCGGGCGCCTGAATGTTTTTTAAATCTTCTTCAGTCATTTTTTTTCACGTCCTTTACGCTAAGAATGAATGAGACAATCAAAATGATTCCGCAAACTACAATCGCGGCGTCGGCCACGTTGAAGGTGGGCCAGCGGTCAAGGCCAAAGATTCCAAAGAATTTCACGTCGATGAAGTCTACGACTCCGCTGCTTCTGAATATTCTGTCGATGATGTTTCCGACGCCGCCGCCAACAATGCCGCAAATGCACCATCTTTGCAAGGCGTTGAATTCGTTATTCCTAAAGTAAACGCCGATGACAACGCCGATTATGACTAGAGGCATAAGGGAGAACAAAAGGCTTCTGAAAGTTTGCGAAAGGCTTGAGCCCAAGCTAAAGGCCACGCCCTTGTTCACAACGTGAATGATTCGCAAAAGGTCTCCGCCGATTGTCCAACCGATTGTGTAGGGCGGAATGCAATTTACGATTATCGCTTTTGTGATTTGGTCCGCCAATATTACGGCAATCGCCAAAGTAAAGGGGATGAGTTTTTCTTTTAAGCTTTTTTCCATAGTTCAAAAAGTATATAGGAAAAGGGAATTTTGTTCAATTAAAAAAAACGCCGCGTACGAAAATTTCAAGGCCTATGAAAATCAAAATCGTTCCGCCAAGAATTTGCGCTCGCGACGACAATTTTTGTGACGCCGCTTTTCCAATCAACAAGCCTGTCATGCAAATGCCAAAGGTTACGGCCGCGATTATCAGCGACGCGACAATCGCCATGCAAAGGCCGTATTCTGCGATTGTAAAGCCAACGCTCAGGGCGTCTATGGAAGTCGCGATTCCTTGAATCAGCAAGGCTCCAAAGGCAAGCGAACGAGCGCTTTCATTTTGCGTTTCGCCGCAATTCTTTTCTTTTGACTGAATCGATTCGACAATCATTTTTACGCCGATGAAAAGCAAGAGAATCAGCGCTATCCACGGAATGAATTTTTGAAAGGCTTTGAAAGTTTCGGCGACCCAATGAACGCAAAGCCAGCCAATCATCGGCATCATGAACTGGAAGAAAGCGTAAACGCCCGCTATCAAGCATTGCCTTTGCGGCTTCATGTTTGGTTCGGAAAGGGCGTTCACTATGGAAACGGAAAACGCGTCCATGGCAAGTCCTATTCCCAGTAAAGCGGAGTTTGCGAAGAAAATAAAGTTCCAGTCCATAAAAGCATTCTAGCGTTTTTTTGTAAGTTAGTCATAGACAACTGGCAATAAAATCTTTGATTGTTGTTGAATGAGCGCTTTAAAACTTGTCGCTTGTATCGGTTATTTTATTGCGCTATAATTTTTCAAGGCAAAAAAATGGAAGACCAATTTTCAAGAACCCGCCTTTTGTTGGGCGAAGAAAAAATGCAAAGGCTCTTTAACGCAAGCGTCGCTGTTTTTGGAATCGGCGGCGTTGGAGGCTACGTAGTTGAAGCGCTTGCAAGAAGCGGCGTGGGCTCTTTTTTGCTGGTGGACAAAGACCTTGTGAGCCTTACGAACATCAACAGGCAAATAATCGCCACTCACGCAAGCCTAGGCCGGCCTAAAGTTCAGGTGATGAAAGAAAGGATTCTTGACATAAATCCCGCCGCCATAGTTGAGGCGAGGGAATGCTTTTTCCTTCCGGAAAATTCGAGCGCCTTTGACTTTTCAAAATATTCTTATGTAGTTGACGCGGTTGATACGGTCAGCGCGAAATTGGAAATCATAAGCCAAGCGAAAAAGGCTGGCGTTCCTGTAATAAGCTCGATGGGCGCCGGGAACAAGCTTGACCCGACAAAATTTCTTGTGGCCGACATTTACCAAACAAGCGTTTGTCCTTTGGCCAGAGTGATGCGGCGGGAATGCAAAAAGCGGGGCATAAAGGATTTGAAAGTCGTTTATTCAACCGAGCAAGCGGCAAAGGCCTTTTCGTCCGAGGAAGAAAGAAGCCCCGCGAGCGCGGCTTTTGTTCCGTCTGTCGCAGGGCTTGTGATAGCGAGCCAAGTTGTAAAAGATTTGACAAAAGATTAGCGCTGGACGCTTGCGGCCTTAATCTTTTGAGCCGTTTCCTTTCCGCACAGTTTTTCAACAATCGCCATGGCGAACTCTTCCGCCGCTCCAGGGCCGCGGCCGGTGATTACGTTTTGGTCAACAACAAAGGCCTTGTCCGCCAACAAGTTTGAGCCTTTCATGCATTGGTCGGCCTTGTCTTTGCCCTTGCAATATTCGGCCAAGTTTTGGTCCATTCCAGGATAGCAAGTGTAGTTCTTGCCAGCCAAGATTCCAGTCTGCGCAAGAACCACGACCGGCGCCGCGCAAATGGCGCAAACCAATTTCTTTTCGTCAAACATTTTTTTGATAAAGTCCAAGGCTAGGGCGCAGGCTCCTACGTTTGAGGCGCCGGGCATTCCGCCAGGAACAAAAACCGCGTCGGGCAAATCCGAAGCGCATTGGCTTGCAAAATCGTCAAACGTAAGGTCCGCCTGAACGCTGATTCCGTGGGCGCCTTGAACGAGCAGGTCAGCCTTGTTGTCAACAGGAATCGCCGCGAGCTGAACTTGAACGCCCGCCCTGCGCAAATAATCAATCGGCGTTATCGCCTCAATTTCTTCAAAGCCCTTGGCTAAAAAAACAACCGCTTTTGCCATAATATTCCTCCTTGATAATAAATGCGAATTTCAGTATTGAAATTATAGCCGTTTAGCGTTAAAATATCTATATATGGAACCAAACGCCAGACAAAAACAAGTTTTAATCATAAACGCCGCTCCCATGTTCAGGGAATTTTTAAAGGAAAAACTTTCTTCAGAAAATGTAAGCGTGGAAATTTCAGACAGCCGTTTGGATTCCTTTTCAAAAGTTGTCCGCATTTTGCCTGATTTGATTATCATCGACATCGAGTCTTCCTTTGACGAAGTGATGGATTTGCTTGAGCGAAAAATGTCGGATCCAAACGCAAAAAGAATTCCTGTGATAATTTCAGGTCCGGTTATGGACCGCGCGCAAATATCTTCGCTCGTTCAATTTGGCGTTGTAAAGTATTTTTCAAAGCCGATTAAGTTTGACATTTTCTTTGAGGCAATCGGAAAAATAATTCGCGTAAACCTTTCGATGGACACAACGCCGTGCGTTCTGGAGATTCACCACAACGGAAACATTATTTTTGTGGAAATAGCGCAAGGCTTGAACCGCGAAAAAATTTCCTTGCTAAAATATCGAATTACCGAAATGATTGACAACTACAAGATTAGAGAGCCAAAGATGATTGTCATGATGACAAACTTGCAGCTTTCTTTTGTAGACGGAATAAACGTTGAGCTTTTGCTTGACACGGTTACCGCCGACGAGCGCATTCAGCATAGAAACATAAAGATTCTTTCGCTGGACAATTTCATGGACGAGTTCATTGACGGACACGTTGAATATGTTGGCGTAAAAGTAATCAAAGACTTGACTTCCGCGCTTGGCTCTTTGGTTGGAAAAAACAATTCAAATGACGAAGCCACTGACATCATCGCAAACAGCATTCTTGCCGGAGACGACAGCGACGCCGACGGAATGGTTGACATACGCTTTGGCGCTGACGGCGCGGACGGCGACGAGTTGAACACGGAAGGAAGCCTTTTGAACATCGCCATTGTAGACGATGATGAAGTTGTCAGAAGAATCCTTTCGCAGTCCTTTGTCGCTCTTGGAATCACAACCGAAACCTTTGACAGCGGCGCCAAGTTCGCGCAAGCGATTCAAACAAAAAATTACGACCTTGCCGTTCTTGACATTTTCATGCAAGGAGTTTCGGGCTACGACATTCTAAAGCAGTTGCGCGGAAGGGAAAGGCCGATTCCTGTAATTGTTTACTCCCAAGCGGTTCAAAGGGAATACGTCATTCAAGCGCTCAGCCTTGGCGCCAAGGGCTATCTTGCAAAACCGCAAAAGCCGGAAGTGATTCTAAGAAAGGCTATGGAAATTTTGCATGAACGAATCTGACGCTCCTCTTGAAGCGATAGCCACTGGAAGCCGTTTTCTTTCCAGCACAGTTCACGAAATGCGAACGCCAATTCAAACCATCGTGGGCTCGCTTGAACTTTTAAAAATGACGAAGCTCGACAAGGAGCAGTTGGAGTACGTCCACCAAATGCAAGTGGGCGCCGAAACCTTGTTGGCGCTCGCAAACGACATTCTTGACTTTTCAAAAATCCGCTCGCAAAATTTTCAGCTTGAAAGCATAGAGTTCAACTTGATTGACGTGGTTGAGCGCGTTTTGGATTCAATAAGCGCGGAAGCCTTTAACAAAGGCCTTGAAGTTGTAAGCGACTTTTATCCTTCGGTTCCAAAATACATTGTCGGAGATCCGACCCGCTTGCAGCAAATTCTTTTGAACATAGTCAAGAACGCCACAAAGTTTACGGAAAAGGGATACATTCACACAATAGTTGAGCGCGACGATAACGGCTCAATCTTGTTTAAGGTGGAAGACACCGGCATCGGAATTTCAAAGTCCGCAAGCAAAAAACTTTTTACCGACTTCTATCAGGCTGACACCTCCACCACCAGAAAATACGGCGGAACGGGTTTGGGACTTTCTATTTGCAAGGCGCTTGTGGCCGCGATGAAAGGAAAAATCGGCGTAAACCAAAATCCAACCGGCGGCTCAGTCTTTTGGTTTTCAATTCCTTGCGTGGAGGCGAAAAACAAAAACGCCTCTTTGGAAAATTTCAAGCGAATTCGCTATCCAGAAAACACTCGCGCGCTTTTGGTTGACGATAATTTTTTGGCGCGAAAATCTTTTGAGTCAAAAGTAAAGGATTTTGGCTTGTCCAACGTTTCTCTGGCCCAAAGCGGTTCCGAGGCTTTGGATATGATGAAGGCCGCCGCCGCTCAAGGCAATCCTTTTACGATTGTTTTTATCGACATGATTATGCCGAAGATGGACGGTTGGCGCCTTGCGAGCGAAATAAATTCCGATAAAAAAATCAACGACGCAAAACTTTACTTAATCGTTCCTGAAGGCCAGTTGCGGCAAGACGCAAAAATGCGAATGCTCAACTGGTTCAACGGATACATTTACAAGCCAATCAGAACGCATAAATTGTTTGAATTGCTGAACATGGCTTTTGCCGTTCCTATTGAACTAAAGGGCGACGAAAGGGGCGATGGAGCTTCTGCAAAAGAAGAGGAAAAAATCGCGAAAGGCGTTTTGGTGCTTGTCGCCGAAGACCATCCTGTCAACAGAAAGCTTATCGTCGCCTTCCTGAAAAAAATGGGCGCCCAAGTTTTGGAAGCCGAAGACGGAAAGAGCGCCGTTCGCCTCGCCAAAGAAAACCCAAAGACGGACATTGTCTTTATGGACTTGCAGATGCCTGTCATGAACGGCTTGGACGCAACAAAGGCTTTGAGGAAAAACCGTTACAACGGCGTAGTTGTCGCGTGCACGGCCAACCACACAAAAGAAGACTTTAAGGTTTACAAGGCCGCCGGAATGAACGACCTTTTGGGAAAGCCTTACAAGAGCGACGACTTGAAGAAAATAATCGCAAAATGGAAAAGCTCTTTTGCGGCCAATTTAAAGGCTGGACAAAGCGAGTCCGCTTCAAAGGCGAAGAAAGAAAAAGTTGTTTGGGACTCGGTGGATTTTGAAGACACAATTTCAGGCGACTATGAATTGGGCGAACAGCTTATCGCGGACTTTTCAGAGCAAAGCAAAAAATTGATAGGGGAAATCCCAGCCTTGATAAAGAAAAAGGATTACGTTGGACTCCGGCAAATTGGCCACACCTTGAAGGGAAGCGGCGCGACGATTTCGGCCCTCTCAATTTCATATTACGGCGGAGCCTTGAACAGGGCGGCTCATGAAAAGGATTCAAAAAAATTGAACGAGGCTTACAAACGCCTCAGCGATGACTTGAAGGAATTCAACAGTCAATCGGAAGCTTGGAAAAAGGAGCGCGGTCTTGAAGACGAATTATCATACACACACGACTTTTTGTGACGGAAAAAACACGCCTGAAGAAATGATTCTTGGCGCGATTGAAAGAAATTTTTCCATACTTGGATTTTCTTCCCACAGCATGTATCCGCATTCTTCGGATTGGCACATGGCGGTTTTAAATCACAAAAATTATTTTGAAAGCGTTCGCGAACTTGCGAAAAAATATTCGGACAAAATAAAAATTTACGCGGGCCTTGAAGCCGATTACATTCCTGAATTTTGCTGCGACTTTAAATGGCAGTACAGGGATTTTTCTCCGGATTATCTTATTGGCTCTGTTCATTATTTGACAAACAAAAAAGGTTTCTTTACCGTTGACGACAAGCTTGAAAATGTAAAGGAAGGCTTGGAGCGCCTTTATTCAAATGACGGAAAAAAAGCGGTTTGCGAATACTTTGACCGCCAGCGGCAAATGCTTTTGAGCCAAAAGATTTTGATTTTAGGCCACGCTGACTTGATTAGAATCAGAAACGAACATTTGAAATTTTTTGACGAAGGCGATTCCTGGTATAAAAAAGAGTTGAAGGCCACCGCAAAGGCGGCTGCAAAGGCTGGCGTGATTGTTGAGATAAACACTGGCGGGCTTGCTCGCAAAAACATTGACGACGTTTATCCCAGCGCTGAATTTTTGGATTATTTTAGGCAAGAAGGCTGCCCCGTCACTTTTTCTAGCGACGCGCACGCTGTTCAAAATCTTGACTTTGCTTTTGACCGCGCGGAACTTGCGGCGGTCAGAGCTGGCTATACCGAAGCCGCCTATTTTGAAGACGGCCAAATTAAGTTCCGCCCCTTGGACGGAAGACTAAAATACTAGCGGCGCTTTTCAGCCTGTGACGCGCAGTTGATGCACATAAAGGCGTAGGGAAGCGCTTCCAATCTTGCTTCAGGAATGGGCTTTCCGCATTTGAGGCAGAGGCCGTATTTTCCTTGCTGAATGCGAAGAAGCGCGTTGTTGATTAGCGTAAGGCGGTTTGCGTCCTGCGCTCCAAGAGAATCCAACATGTTGCGGTCAACAGCGTCGCTGGCCACGTCGATTTCATCTCCTGACTCGACTTTGGAAACCAAGTCCTTAAATTCGTTATTCTGAGCGGCAAGCGCGTCCAAAATCAAGTTTCTTTGTTCAATCAATTTTTCTTTCATTTTTTTAATGAATGACTGTCTCAAAATTTTCCCCTTGTTGACAAAAACGATTATTTTAAGATACTATAATACCACATCTTGAAAAAAAATCAAGTGTTTTTTTGAGGAGGAATCGTGGCAAAAGAAGAAGCGATTGAAGTTGAAGGATTGGTAAAAGAAGCTTTGCCAAACACAATGTTTCGCGTTGAATTAAAAAACGGACACATCATTATGGCGCATCTTTCGGGAAAAATGAGAAAGCATTACATTAGAATCGTTCCCGGCGACAATGTTAAGGTTGCGCTCTCTCCCTACGATTTGGACAAGGGAAGAATCATTTTCAGACAGAGATAGTTTGACAATCGCGCAAGAGCTTTATGCGAAGCGCGCTTTAACTGTTCCTATTTTTTCTTTGGACTGAAGAGGGCTTTGAGCGCCCTGCCGGCTCCGCTGACGCCGTTTACAATCGCCGCCAAGCTTAGTATCGGTCCGATTGGGAAAATGTACAAAGAAAAAGACAAAGACCAAAAGCCTATCAATATTTGAATTATTTTCCAAATCAACTGGCTAAAAGCGGCTCCTCGAGAGAGGGGCTCTTGGTCTTGACTGTTTGAATAATAATATCTGCGGCTGGAATTGCTGTAATTGGCCCATTCTCTAAAGGGGTCGTAACTTTCGTTTGAATAGCCTTGCTCTCCAAAAGGATTGTAATATCCCCAAGAGCCGTAATTTTGTTGGTATGAATTTTGACTTGCGCCGGCCGAACCAAATGGGTCAAAGCCGCCCGCGTCGTATTGCGCCCTTTTTGTGGAATCGCTCAAAACGGAATACGCTTCGCTTATTTGCTTGAATTTTTCTTCAGCGTCTTTGTCGCCAGGATTTCTGTCCGGGTGGTATTTAAATGCGAGGTTTCTGTAAGCTTTTTTTATTTCGTCTTCGCTAGCGTTTTTGTTCACGCCGAGTCGGGCGTAATAATCTTCCATATTTATAATATAATAAATTTAAGGGCGAACGGCAACCCATGTGGCGCCGCTTCCGCCTTGGCTTTTGTCTGCCTTTCCGCTGGCTCCCAAGCGTTGGTCGTATTCAATGAATTTTTTGACAACGCTTCCTAAGACTCCTTCGCTGTCCGCTGAATGCAAGCCTTTTCCGTGAATGATTAAAATTTTTTGAAGGCCCCTTCGTTTTGCGTTTGCGACAAAATCGTTGAGGGCATTCCATGCCTCTTCTTGAGTCAAGCCGTGAAGGTCAAGCGTGTCTTGCGGCGCCAAGTTTTTGACGTAAGATGAGCTTCTCATCTTTTTTTTTACCGCGGCTTTTTCGGCGGCCGCGTCCTTGTCAACCACTTGACCTTTGTTTGAGGATTCCCATTGCGCGAGAATTTCGCCGAAGTTCATTTTATTGCCGCCAAATTTTCTTTTCTAATCCAGCCGCCGTTTTCGTTGTAAACGATGTAATACCAATCTTTGACTTCTTCTTTTATGAGGACGCGGCTTCCTCCGCTTACCGCGGTTTTTGTCATCGCGGACTCTTCAGGAACGGGGCTTATTTCGCCGCCGACAATGATTCCGTGTTTTTTTATAAGAACGTTCGCGTCTATTGATGTGACAAAAATAAAGGCGATTGCGGCGATTCCCGCCATCGCGGCCTCAAAGCGTTTTTTCAACAAAAATAAAATTATGCCAAGAGCCGCCAATATTCCAGTCGTTCCAAGCAAAATAAAAAAGATGGGAAGCAAGGGCTCGTTTTCAGATTTCTGCAAGCCTATCTTTTCTTCAGCCGCGATTCTTTGCGCTCTGATTTTCCTTGCGTTGATAAATGACCTGCGCTCTTGGGAGCGAAGCCTTGCGATTTCGGCGCAGTCAAAGGGCGATATTTCTTTGTCTTGCTGTTCTTTGTTGCCGGACGTTTCTTCCGCCCAAGCGTAGGCGTAAACCGAGTCTTGCTCGCTTGTTTTCATGTCTTGCTTGTCTGCCTTGCTTTTGTTTTGCGGCGTGATGGTGACCAGGCATTCTGGAGTTGTCAAGTAAATCGAACGGCCTGAATACGCTGTGGCCATCATTCTAATTTCAGGCAGAGATGTTTGTCCGCTGGCAAACGGCGTCCATTCAAAATCCGCCACGGGAACTTTTTTTGTTGAAAAGTCCGAAGCCCGCTCTGAAGACTTTTCGATGTTGTAGCGCTTGGTTTCGATGAAGATTGAGTCTTTTGGAATGCTCCATGCGAATTGCTGCGCTTGAATCGCGTATTGCAAGTAAAGCGTGAAGCGTGCCGTTTTATTGCTTTCCAATGAAATCGTCGGAATCTTTTTTGTCTCTTCGCCGATGACTTCTCCGCTGTCAAAAACCAAAGTCATGCGGGGCAAAATCGTGCGCGGGTTTTCGTAAACCTCGACTGTTTTAAAATTGATTGAATAGCGGCGGCCTTTTACATAAATGATGAGAGGCGGCAAGGTGAGCGAGCCGGTTTTTCTAAAGGTGAACCAAAGGTCGATTTCCGCGCCCATGCTTCCGTCTTGCGAAAAATAATCTCCTCTTTTTGAAGAGTTGAAAACAATTCCTTCCGGAAAATTTGGAAGCTCGGTCTGAACGTCGCTTGGCAAAATGTTTGGAATCTTAAGAATGAACTGCGCTTCCTTGTTTGTGAAAAAAATGTCGTCCTTTGGAAGAATCATCAATTTTTCAGCGTCATCTCTTGTAAAGGAATTTTTTTGCTCCGCTTGAGAAAATGAACTGTTGGCGCAAATCAGCCAAAGCGCCGCTAGTAGTCCAAGGACGAATCGCTTTTTTGTTCTTTTTGATTGTTTTTCCATTGTTGTTGGTCTTTCTCCCGAATTCTATTAAAGACAGATTTTTGCAAGTCTGATTCTTCTTGCGACATTTCGTCCGCGCCAATCATTTGCCTTTCGCTTTCATGGGCCCGTTGAACTTGCTGGCTTCTTGAAAGCTCTAGGTTGACCTTTGCCTTTACGTTTGTTGGGTCTATCAAAAGCGCGTTCTTAAAAAGCTCCACGGCCTTTTTGTAGTCGCCTTCGCGCTGGGCGATTATTCCTGAATTGTAAAAAGAAGCGAAGCGGATTTTATCTGGCGCGTTTCCCGACAAAGCGTTGATTTTTTCCATCGCCGCCTTGTTTTCGTTTTGCATCAAGTAAGTCGCTGAAAGTCCGTAAAGGGCGTATTGCTTTATCAATTGATTGTCGTTGGCTTCTGCGTCCGTAAGGCATTGTGAAAAGCCTGCCACCGCTTCGGTGTATTTTTTTTGGTTCCAGTTCCAAACCGCGCCCAAGATTTTTTTTGACTCGTTGAATTCGTTTGAGCATGAAACAAAGTTCATCGCAATCAGAGAAATCGCGAGGGCTTCTTTAGCGCCCTTTAAAGAAAATTCGCTTGCAAAAAAGCTTAGGGCAAAAAGAATGATTCCGAGCGTTATGAACAGCTTGTGGTGGTCGACTGTTTGGACTTCATACGCCATTGTCGTGGAATCTCCGTCTCCTGAAAAGGCGCTTGTCGTTGAAAGAATTTTTCGGGCGGAACCAATTTCAGTCGCGTCGACGAATTTCACCGAAGCGCTTTTTATGAATCTAAAGCCTTGTCCGCCCAAATTCTTTTTGTTCGCCTCGTTAACGGCTTCCTTGATTTTTTGCGAGCGCAAGGCGGTCTTTACAGGAGTCTTTCCGTCGCCGGAAATTATTTCAATTTCCCGCTCTTCGCCAAAGCCGATAATGACTACGTTCGCGCCTCTTCTCAAGGCTGAGCGCAAGGCGTTCTGCAAGGAGTTGTCGGTTTCTTCGCCGTCGGTGAAAAGCCAAATTACCGGCGCCTTTGAAAT
Source organism: Treponema sp. (assembly GCA_024689365.1). Taxonomy (GTDB): domain Bacteria; phylum Spirochaetota; class Spirochaetia; order Treponematales; family Treponemataceae; genus Treponema_D. The sequence continues at coordinate 19,755 of JAILDQ010000212.1, forward strand.
TGTTTGCGGAAAAGATTTTAGAGCCTCGTTGATTCCTTCGCCCAAGCCGCTTCCTGCGGAAGTCATCATTTTGGGCGAAAGGTTTCGCAAGAGCGCCCGTATGCTTTCGTTGTCTTCTGTCAAGGGAACCGCAATCGCCGCTCCGCCTTTTGCCAAAACGGCGCTGGATGGGATGCCTTCCGTTTTGTCGAGCAAGTTTGACGCGAATGACGCGGCGGCTTCCAGGCGCGTCAAATTGTTTGGACAGTCCCTTGCCGTCATGCTGTAAGAAATGTCAAAAACGTATGCAATCGCGTTTCCGTTTTTTTGCGTTGGCGTTGAAACTGTTTCCCAAGAAAAGCCCGCAAGCGCAAAAATCATCATGCACCAGGCGGACACTCTTAAAACTATTCTGGTTATGACGCGCTTTTTAATGTTTATGAATTCCTGCGACCTTCTTCTTTTGCTGCTTTTGTAAAGCGCCGTAAAAGTTTTTTTGTAAATGAAGGCGCAATAAATCAAGGCTGGAATGATGAATGGAATTCCGTATAAAGCCCAAGGGCGTTCAATGCTAAAATTCATACAAACTCCTTAAGCAAAAATCTTCTTATTAACCAAGCCAATGTAAAGGCAATTACAGCGGCCAAAAGAAATTCGTCGTAATAAAAGGTGTTGACGTTTCTAAGATAATAGTTTTGGGCGACGGTTTGCCTTTTTGTTATTGCGGATAGGGCGACGGAAAAAGCCTGAATGTTTTCCACTCCGTAGTAGCGGCCGCCAGAACCAAGCGCTAGTTTTTCCAAGGGAGCGCTGTCGAACGTGGAATCCAAGTAGCCCGTGTATTCTTTTCCTGTGTATGGATCTTTGTAGTCAAGAGGAACTGAACCTCGGGTTCCTATTCCAACCGCGTATATGATGATTTTATTTTCAATTGCAAGCCGGGCCGCGGTTTCTGGATGAATCTCTCCGGCATTGTTCTCGCCGTCTGTGATTAAAATTATGCACTTGCTTGGAGCCTTTGAATTTGAAAGGTGGAAGATTGCTGAACTCAATCCTGTTCCAATCGCGGTTCCTTCTCCCAACTCTCCAAGCTTGAGGGACATCAAGCGGCTTTTGAAAAATTCCAAGTCCGATGTCGGCGGCACAAGAAGAGCGGCTTCGTTTCCCATCGCCACAAGGCCGTATTCCGCGCCTGTGTTGTTTTGAACCAAAGTTTGGGCCGCTTGCCTAGCCGCGTCAATTCTAAGCATTCCTCCGATGTCTCGGGCGGCCATTGAAGGGCTTGTGTCCACAACAAAAACGATGTCGGTTCCCCTGGTTGTGTAGACCCTTTCTTGCGTGTGCGCGACGGGGTCGGCAAATGCGATTACGATGAATAAAAACGCCGTAAAGACCAAAATCGCCGAAAATGCCGACGTGAAATTCAAGAGCTTGTCGTTCCAAGAAAAAACGAAGCCGTCCCAGTCGGCGAAAGTAATCGGAAAGCTTATGCGCTGCAACAAGCCGATTTTTCTAAACACAAAAAAAACGGGAATCGCCAATAAAAGGAAAAAGGCGGCTGGATTCATAAAGCTAAAGGACATTCAATTCCTCCTCGGACTCTCCGTCGCTTTCAAAAACTGCGATTGCCTTTAAAACCATGTCGCTCAACGACTTTCGTTCCGCCGCCGCGAGCTTGGCTTGGTGTTCGGCTGGAGGATACAATTGGGATTCAATCGAATCGTGCGCGTATCTTATGTAGTCTGTTCTGATGAACATTGAGGTCAAATCTTCCACGCTGTTGTCGATTACCGGCGGAATTTCGCCAAGACAAATTTTCATGAAGGCTTCCCTGATTCCTCTGGCGGATGCGGAAGCGAAGGGGTAGTTGAATCTAAAGGCCAAGTAAGTTCTTGTGATGTTTTGCATGGCCGCGCAAAATTCTATGTCGTTGAGCTTTTTGTTTTTTAGAAGCTTTTTTATTTTCTTTACTGCGATTGCTGAATTGCGCCTGTAGGCGCGCGAAATCTTCATATGGTTGAACCAGCGCCTGATGTCGCCAAATTTTATCAAGGCCCTTAAAAGCAAGGCAAAGAAAATTATGGCGCCCAAAACAATCGCGAAAATAACGTAAGTGGTTCCTGGAATTATGAAGGGCGGCGACGGCGGCTGCATTTCGCGCAAGTTCGTCTTTTCTACAATTGATTTTATTTCTATCGGGTCGAACAATATCGAATAAGAAATGTTTTTGTTTTTGTCCTTTTCGTTGAGGTTTAAAACCGAGAACAAGTCGAAGGGCGGAAACTCAATTGTTCCGGAGCGCCAAGGAATGAAATGAACGCTTATGACGTATTCCATATCGTTGCGGGTAAAATACGCCTTTTTAATCGTTATGGAGTCGTAGAGTTTTCTAAAGGGAAATTTTGCGGCGTTGATTTCCTCTTCCATGACCAATTCGGCGTTTGGAAAAAAGTCAACGGCGCTTCTGAATGAATAGCGCAGTTCCGCCTCGTCGCCTACATAAACTTCCAGCGGCAAGAGAGTCTGCGACAATTCCGAAGCGTTCGCCGAAACCGTGTCAGGCATGTTTTGGGCAAAGGCAGCGGCAAGGCTCGCAAGCGCAAAAGCGAAAAGACTTTTTTTCAGGCTTTTTTTCAGGCTTTTTTTCATGCGATTTCCCTCTGAGAAAAGAAGGTTAAAAGCGCGCTCAAAGAGTCTTCGCTGGTTGAGATTGAAAGCGGAATTCCTCCGCGGCGCAAAACGCTGTCGGTCCATCGTTTGCTTCTCATCGCGGCGTCTTCCCGCCATTCGCTTCTAAATGTTTTTGACATTGTAGGGAAAAGGCGGCGTATTCCTCTTTCGGGGTCTCTTACCATAACGGAACCGATTTCCGGAAGGGAAGAGTCTATGCTGTCTGTGATTCTGACCGCTACAACGTCGTGACGCGCGGCAAGGTGGGCAAAGGAATCTTCCCAGCCGCCAGCCCTAAAGTCGGACAATACAAAAACCAACGAGCGTTTCTTTAGCAATTTTCCGGCTCCGCTAAGTGAAGCCGCAAGCGCCGTTCCTTTTGAGCGATCGGGCATTTCGTCAAGGCGCGATAGCAAGAGCAAAGTCTGGTTGGCCGAGCTTTTGGGCTTGATTGCAAATTCTATTTGTCCGGAAAAAAGAACCGCGCCGACTGGATTGGAATTTCGTTCGGCGCTAAAGGTCAATAAGGCCGCGATTTCCGTGGCGCTTTCCAAGCGGGTTTTGCTTTTTGAGCCTTCTTGCATCGAAACAGAGCGGTCCACGATTAAAAAGATTTGCAGCTCGCGCTCTTCTTCAAAAATCTTTACAAAGGGCTTCGCGCTGCGGGCGGTGACATTCCAGTCAATCGTTCTTACGTCGTCGCCGCGCAAGTATTCCCGGACGCCGGCAAATTCAATGCCTTGTCCGTGATACAAAGAGCGGAAGGCTCCGTTTTGCATCGCAGAGGCTAGAGAAGTTGTTGTGATTCTAAGCGCCGCGGCCCTTTTGATTAAAGACTCGCGGTCTGTAAGCAATTTTTCCGCCATTTTCAGTCCAAGTTATTACGGAAGCGGAGTCAATTCCAAAATCTTTTCTATAATGTCGTCCGCGGTAACGTTTGACGCGGCCGCTTCGTATGACAAAACCAAACGGTGCCTTAAGACGTTTTTAGCCACGGCCTTGATGTCGTCTGGCAAAACAAAGGAACGGCCGCTAAAGAGGGCCTGGACTTTGGCGCATTGAAGCAAGGCGATTCCCGCTCGCGGCGAGGCTCCGTAGCTTATGTATTTTGAAATGTCGTTTTTGCCTATGGCCATTGAATTTGCGGGGCGGGTGACGTTCACGATCGAAACGATGTATTCAATCACTTTTTCGTCGCAAACGATTCGTTCCAAAAGGCTTCTGCATTTTTTAAGCGTTTGTTGGCTGAAAACCTTGTTGACAGGAACCAAGGCCGCGTTGCCGCAAGTTTTTACGATTTCAATCTCTTCGGAAACCGTCGGGTAGGGAACCACGATTTTCATCAAAAAGCGGTCCAATTCGGCTTCCGGCAAATTGTAAGTTCCTTCTTGCTCAATCGGGTTTTGGGTCGCCAATACAAAGAAGGGGTCGGGCAGCTTGTAAGTCGTGTCGCCAATCGTAACTTGGCGCTCCGCCATGGATTCCAGCAAGGCGCTCTGGACTTTTGCCGGCGCTCGGTTTATTTCGTCCGCGAAAACGACGTTTGTAAAAACCGGTCCCTTGTGAACGCTAAAACGCCCGGAATTTTGTTCGTAAATCAAAGTTCCGGTCAAGTCGGCGGGAAGCAAGTCTGGCGTAAACTGAATGCGCTTGAAGTCCAAGCCTGAAAGCTCGGCGAACGTTCTTACCGCCAAAGTTTTCGCAAGGCCAGGAACGCCTTCGAGCAATACGTGGCCGCCTGCGACCATGGCCATAAGAATTCCGTCAATGACTTGGTTTTGGCCAACCAAACGCTTGGCGGCCTCTTCGCGGCAATTTTCAGCAATTTCGCGGCATTCTTTTAGATCCGCTTCGTTGATTTCCATTTTTTCCATAAGGGCAACTCCAGTTAATCGGCATATTGAAATGAATATTTATTCATACTTTTTGCATACTTATTCTTGACATTTATGTTGCGTTTAGCGTATTATATTATATCATGTTGAACCCTTTAGCACAAGAATTAAATGAAATTTTAAAGAACACAAGCGCGGCTTCCTTGTTCTCGGATTTTGGCGAGCGGATTTATTTTCCGAACGGAATCATTGCCCAAAGCGGCGAGGCCAAGAAATTTGGCTACACCGCGAACGGAACTATCGGAACGACGATAATTGACGGAAGACCCGCCATGTTGGACGCGATCCACAGGCACGTTCCGGAATTTTCCAGCTCCTCTTTGGTCGGCTACGCTCCGACTGCGGGAAATCCTGAATTGCGCGAAGCCTGGCGCCAGGACATGATTAGAAAAAATCCTTCGCTTGAAGACAAAGACTTCTCCCAGCCGGTTTTGGTTCCCGGCTTGACCGCGGGAATTTCTTACGTGGCCGACTTGTTCTTGGATTCAACAAAGGCTCTTTTGGCGGCCGACCCAAGTTGGGACAATTACGCCTTGATTGCGGAAGCCCGACGCAACGCTCCTTTCCATCAATTCAAGATGTTCAACGATGGAAAATTCGACTTTGATTCTTTTGAAAAGGCTCTTAGAAAGGAATGCGAATCCGGCAGCGCCCGCCTTTTGCTCAACTTTCCTCAAAATCCTTCAGGATATTCTCCGACCCGCGAAGAGGCAAAAAAAATCGTCGCCTTGCTAAAGGAACTTGCCGAAAGCGGAAAGAAGATTCTTGCCATAAGCGACGACGCGTATTTTGGCTTGAACTACGAGGACTCGATTGAGCCTCAGTCCCTTTTTGCCTACACTTGCGACTTGCATCCGAACATTTTGGCCGTGAAAATTGACGGTCCCACAAAAGAGGATTTTGTTTGGGGCTTTAGAGCCGGCTTTGTGACTTTTGGCTGCAAGGGCTGGACAAAAGAACAGTATCAAGCTTTGGTCACAAAATTGATGGGAACGATCCGCTCTTCAGTAAGCTGCTCGTCAACTCCGCCCCAGTCATTCTTGCTAAAAGCGATGACGGAAGAGTCCGATGAATTTGAAGAGCAAAAAATCGAATACAGAAACATTCTTGAAAAAAGATACAAGAAAGTCCGCGCTTTTGTCGACAGCCATTCGTCAAAAGTCGTGGAGCCCCTTCCTTTTAATTCAGGCTATTTCATGAGCTTTGACGTAAAGGGAAAGAACGCCGAGGAATTGCGCCAAAAGCTTTTGCGCGAATACGGAATTGGAACCGTTTCGATTGACAGCCACACTTTGCGCGTTGCCTTTAGCTCTCTTGAGGCGGAACAAATTGACGAAGTTTATGCGACGATTTACAAAGCTGCGGATGAAATCTAATTTGCTCTTTGGCCTTGCCATAGGCCTTTTGCTTGTTTCCTGCGCTCAAAAAGAAAGCCGCCTTTTGTTGGAGACGAACAACGCGGAATTCGCTTCTTGCGCCGAGCTTTTTAACGCAAGCCAAGACGAGGTTAAGGTCATCGTTCACTACAAGGACGAGCTGATTAAAAATTTAGGGGCGGACAAGGATTCTCCGATGCCGGACCTTTTGGCCGGCAGCTACCTTCAGTCAGGAATCGAAAAAAAATATTTCGCGAACATTTCCTCGTTGATAAAAGAAAAAGGCCCGCTTGACAAAGACGCCTTTTATCCAAGCCTTTTGCAAAGCGGCCGCCTTAATGAAAAGCAGTTTTTGCTTCCGGTAAGCTTTAATTTGCCGGCGCTTGTTTTTTATTCCGCAAATTCCGAAAGCTTGCAAAACGCCGCGATGCTTTCCTTTGACGACATAAAGGACTTTTCAAAAAAATTCAACTCGCAAAACAAAGAGGGCGTTTACACTTCTATGGGCTTTGGCCCCCTTTGGTCGATGGACTTTTTGTATTTGGTCTTTAAGGACAACGGAGTTTTTTTCAATCCAAACGCCGATTCAATCGTTTACACTGAAAACGCCTTTAACAAAAGCGTTGAATATGTTCGCGACTGGATAGAAGAAATTAACGGCGGCGCAAAAAACGAACAAGACTTTGCCTTTAAGTATTTGTACATGCCCTTTTACAATCAGGCGCAGAGCGGCCGCTGCCTTTTTTCATACGCTTCGAGCAGGCAAATATTGTCGCTTTCAAAAGACCAAATTCAAAGTTTGGATTTCCGCTGGATTTGCAACAACAATAAAATTCAAATTGAAGACGACTATGTAAGCATTGGAATTTTGGCCAAGAGCAAAAACAAAGCGGCCGCAAAAAAATTCATCGTTTGGCTTATGGGCGAATATTCACAAAAGCAAATATTGGACAGAAAGGCACAAATGAATCTTTCTACCGATGCCTTTGGAATTGCCGGCGGCTTTTCTTCTCTGCAAAACGTTACAGAGCGCCTCTTTCCGCTTTACTACCGCTTTTTGCTTTCCAACACGCCGGTGGCCGACCGCTTGAGCGCGCCGCAAAATTTTCCGAGCGATTGGGCAAAGATAAAGGAAATTGCGGTTGAGCCTTTTATTTTGGATTCTTGTTCCAGAGACGATGAAAAAATTAAAAGCTTAAACGAACGTTACGCGGATTTCTTGGCTTCCCAGGAAAAGTAAAATCAGGCTTGAATTGAAAGGAGCGCTCCGGCTTCGGGCTTTGCTCCGTTCAGCATGAATTGGGCTTGGCTTGCTTGAACCGCTTGGGCGATTTGCTTTTGATAGTTTTGAATCAAAGCGTCGGCTTGCGCTTCGGTGATTTTTACGTTTTTTGACGGCGTGTTTTGAACGCCCTTTATTCTGCTTAAATTTTCAATCAAAGAATTTAAAATCTGAATCTTGGAAATGGAAACGCCGCTTTGTCCTTTTGGCGCCGCTATTCCGGAAATGTGATTGAACTGAGCGTAAATTACAGCGGACGGGCTTACAGGCACAAAGAGTTTTCCGCTTGCTCCGCTTGACGAGACGTGGTAAGTGTATGGGTTCAAATTTGTAATATTTGAAATCATCTTTTTTCGCTCCGTTTAAATTATCGGAAAACGAAAAAAAAACTTTATAGGCGTGACTTTAAATAAAAAAAAGGCTCGAGCTTGTCGAGCCTTATATGTTCTTCTATTACGACGCTGAAATATTCAGCGGAAGAACGGTATTAGTTTCTGCATAACCGCAGATGGTATGTTGTCTACTGTTTTATAGCCCCAGTCAGGCTTGCTCTCTTTGTCGGAAATTGCATAACGCCTCCTGTCGCGCGGGCGGTTAAAGTCCTCATCTCTTTCCTGCCCACGATTTAATGATAGCATAGATTCTGAATAATGCAAGTTTTTTTTAATGAAAAAAGCGCTTTTTTTTGCCCTTTTTTTTGATTGTTGAAATTTTCAAACAAGCCCCTTAAAGCTCAATCGTGCAAGCGATGGGAAGGTGGTCGGACCAACCGTTAAGGGAATAAATTCTAAAAGGCTTTGGCCTTCCGTCGTCGTATGACCATTCTCCTGTTCGCGGAGAAAAATCTTGCACTTGCAAATTTCCGCAAGAAAAAAAATGGTCGATTCTTTCCCATTTGTCTTTGTAATTGTAGCTTCCCAAGGGGCCGTCAAATTCCAGCCAAGGCGAGTAGAGCGAAACTTTTTTCCCCGAATAGCCGGACGTCAACTCAACGCAGGCGGGCGAAGAAATTGTAAATTCCTTGATGTCTTGGTTAAAGTCTCCGGCGCAAAGAATCGCGGCGCTTGAATCGCCTTCTTGCGCTTGAATAATTTTTTGCGTCAAAAGGCTTTCTTGCCACTTGCGCCAAACGCTTGTGTCTTCCGCGCCCGCCTTGGACTTCCAATGGTTTACAAAAATTTTTAGGGGCTTTGGCTCAAGCAAGTCAACTTCAATGATGGGCCTCATTGAAGGCGAAGGGCCTTTTTCGCTTTGAATGTCCAAGGAATGCGATTTTATTCCTTTTATTTCATAACGCGATAGAAGGGCGCAGCCAATCGACGACTTTTCTTTTTTTGAAAAGCAAGCGTATTTGTAAACCTTCGCGGGATTCCAATTGTTTCCGGCCAAGGCGTTAGAAATGTCGTAAACGATTCCGATGTTTTCTATTTCTTCCAAAATCACAAGGTCGCCGTCAAGCTCGTTGATGGCCTTGCAGAGCTTTTGCAGGCGCTCTTTGTAAGCGTCTTCATTCCATTTTTTTGACTTGATGAAATTTGAGTATTCGATTCCGTCCTTGTTTCCGTCAAAAAAAGTTTGCGCGTTCCAGTTAACGACTTTTAGCGAAATCTTTTTTTTCCCGGAATTTTGGCAAGCCGCAAGGACAAGGCTTGCGAATAAAAGCGCCGCAGCCGCCGCCTTTCTTTTTAATCCTTTCATTTTTCCTCTCTTGCGAAAAGCCGCGTTTTTTTTGCCTTCCGCCCGTCACATATAAGATACAAATTTTTATTAAAAAATGCGCCTTAAGTCGCAAAAAAAACAAAAATAATTTCCGCTCCAAAGCGAAAGCGCGGCGAAGCGAAGACGGGAGGCTCCGTCTCTTTTTTTCCGTCGCTGGGACCCGCAATTTTAGCCCGCTTTTTTACTTTCAAATCATTCTAATTAAAAAAAATAAACGGGCAAAATAAAAGGCGGGACGCAGGAAAAAAAGAGTGGAAGGACCCGTCAGCAAGCAAGCGAGCGGCGGCGCTCGAAAGAGCGCAAGTGAATGATTTCCATTTCAAAGCGAAAGCGCTGCGAAGCGAAGACGGGAGGCTCCGTCTCTTTTTTTTCGTCGCTGGGACCCGCCATTACAAGCCCGCTTTTTTACTTTTTTTAAACGATTGACCTCGCCGCTAGTTCAGGTAAAAAAATACCTCGGCTGTTTGCGCGAGTTAGGATGCGAGCGCAAATGTTGCCGCTTATGCGGCGTCTAGCAATTATGGTTTTGCTAACGATTGACCTCGCCGCTAGTTCGGGTAAAAAAATACGCCGGCTGTTTGCGCGAGTTGGGATGCGAGCGCAAATGTTGCCGCTTATGCGGCGTCTAACAATTATGGTTTTGCTAACGATTGACCTCGCCGCTAATTTTCATTAAATTATCTTTTATGAAAGAACTTGAACTTAAATACGGATGCAATCCAAACCAAAAGCCCGCTCGGGTTTTCGTTGAGTCTGGCGATTTGCCTATAACTGTTGTGAACGGCCGTCCTGGCTACATCAATTTGCTTGACGCCTTGAACGGCTGGCAGCTTGTAAAGGAATTAAAGGAAGCCACTGGACTTCCAGCCGCCGCTTCATTCAAGCACGTTTCACCGGCAGGCGCCGCTGTAGGGCTTCCTCTTAGCGACACTCTCAAAGAGATTTACTTTACCGACGACGTTGAGCTTACGCCTCTTGCCTCTGCCTATGCCCGCGCTCGCGGCGCCGACAGAATGTCAAGCTTTGGAGACTTCATTTCCCTTAGCGACAAATGCGACAAGGCCACCGCGCTTTTGATTAAAAAAGAAGTTTCTGACGGAATCATCGCGCCAGGCTATGACGACGACGCTTTGGAAATTTTAAAGGCCAAGAAAAAGGGCGGTTATTGCGTGATTCAAATTGACCCAAATTATCTTCCGCCTGAGCTTGAAAAAAAGCAAGTTTTTGGAGTCACCTTTGAGCAGGGCCACAACTTCATCAAGTTGGACGAAGAATGCTTGAAGAACGTTGTCACAAAGAAAAAGGATTTTACAAGCGAGCAAAAGCGCGACTTGATTATTTCTTTGATTGTGTTGAAGTACACCCAGTCAAACAGCGTTTGCTACGTAAAGGACGGACAGGCGATTGGAATCGGCGCGGGCCAGCAAAGCCGCGTTCACTGCACGCGCTTGGCGGGCGACAAGGCTGACAAGTGGTGGCTAAGGCAAAGCCCGAAAGTTTTGGGCCTTAAATTTGTTCCAAACATTAAGAGAGCCGACCGCGACAACGCGATTGACGTTTACACCGGAAACGAGTATATGGACGTTCTTGCCGAAGGAAAATGGCAGAACATTTTTGCCGAAAAGCCCAGCGTCTTTACCGAGCAAGAAAAGGCTGAATGGATTTCAAAAAATAAAGACGTCGCTGTTGGAAGCGACGCCTTCTTTCCCTTTAGCGACAACGTTGAGCGAGCCTATAAGAGCGGCGTGAATGTAATCGCGCAGCCAGGCGGCTCTGTTCGCGACGACGCGGTGATTGATTCCTGCGACGACCACGGAATTGCCATGGCCTTTACAGGAATCCGTTTGTTCCACCACTAATCGTTTTGGCTTTTTGTCTGGCGACTATTCTTCTTTGTTGCCGGACAAAAAGTTGTTGAGCGCGTTTGTCAATCCTTGCGCTCCTTCTTGAATCTTTCCAGTGACAGTGTTTGTAGTTTCGTTAACTTTTTCGTCAACCTTTGATTTTGCCGTGTCCTTAACATTGTTGGCGGCTGTGTTGACCGAGTCCTTTACGGAATTGACTGCGTTTGAGCCGGTTTCTTTTAGGGCTCCTCCAATGCTGTTGGCGGCGTCGCCCAACGCCTTGCCTGTTTGGCTTGCTTTTTCAGATCCGTTTTTAACAGCGGTTGAAGAAGCGGCGGCAGCCTTGATTTTTGCGTAGGCTGAATTGTAGCGGCCCGTAAGGCGCCAATCGCTAAAGCGCTGGGTTGTTGTAAGCGTGACTGTTTTTCTCAACGCGTCGATTTCAACTTTTTGAGCCGCGATTGAAGCCGCTTTTGAACCGTCTTTGTTTTTGGCGCAAGCTTCGGCGCTTGTTACAAGAGTCGTAAATTTGGAAAGATAATTCGCCGCGGCGCTGTCGGCAAAAGCCAAGGCTCCAAATGCCAAGATTGCAAACACTGTCGCGATTTTTTTTAGATTTTTCATAGACAAACTCCTTGCTGAAAAATTATTTCAGTATTATTGCGCTTTTATAAAAGAATTTCAATTGAAAAAATCAAAAGACTTTTCTGTGAACGAAAGCTTGCAAAAATTGCTGGATGCGCGAGGGTGGGTGGAGACAAAAAAAATCAGCCTGAAAGTTTTCAGGCTGACGTGGTTGCTTGAAAGTTTTTTCAGGCTGACGAAAATGTTATATTTCTTTTTGCTCGGAACTTTTGTCCTCGGGCTTGCTTTCGGCCGCTTCCTCTTCTTTTGGGGGAGTTGGCTTTAGGGATTCCAAATCAAATTCCCAAGTGGAGCGAAGCCTTCCGCTGGCCAAGAAAATTTCTTTTTTGCCTTCGACTTGAATGTAAGACTGGCTTCCGCTTGAACTGTCTTTTCCTATTGAAAACGAAATCAAGTTTTTGTCCTTTTCTTTCGCTTGAACGACAATCGCCTTGTCAAGGCCGTAGCGCTCCAAAGAGGCTTCTGACGCAGATTTGCTTGTTACGCCCAAAGTCTTCAAGGGAGTGAAAGATTTTTGCAAGGCGGCGACTTTGTTCGAGTCTAGCGCCTCGCCGCCGCAAAACCATGTGTCTCCGTTTTTTTGCAAAACAATTTTGTTGCCTGAATTTTCGATTGAGATAAAGTCGGGCTCGCCCTTGAACTTGAATGTCTTTTGCGGCGACTTCAAGCCAAGCAAAAATTGAACGACGCAAATGACCGCAAGCGCCGCGGCGACGCAAGCCAATATTTTAGTTCGTTTGGAAATCTTAAAATCAACGTTCATTTTATTCATCCTTCTTTGCAGCTTTTGAATTTTTTTGAATCTCGCGCTCGTCGTTTGGATTGTACTTTGCGCGAATCTCGCTTCTTCTTACGCTTCTAAGGCGCCAAACAAGCAAGCCTGAAAGCGCCACTAATATGGCAAGGCCAAATTGGTTGAAGAGCTTGAAAATTGTTGCGAGAGCGGCGTTTTTGTTTTCAATCAAGTTTCCTGAAACGCCCTTTGTTCGCATCTCGCAGTAATCTTCTTCGCCGTTCAAGTAGTCAACGCTGTTTCGCATGAAGTAAGACATCGGCTCTCTTCCGCCTTCGTCAATCAATTGCTGTGTAGTCACTTGCGAAGAGTTTATCAAAATGATTTTGGCGTTTTGAATTCCCTTGTCCAAATATTCGCTCGCGCTGATGGCGTCAGTTTTGGCGCCTTCTTCAAGTCCTTCTTTGGATTCGCTTTCGTCTTTTTCTTCAGGAATGCCGGCAAAGGCGCTCTTGAATTTTCCTTCGACCAAAACGGCAAGGTTTTTCTGGCTCATCGTTGACCTGTCTTCCGGCGGAAGAATGTATCCTGGATACAAGATTATGTTTTCGCTTACTGTCCAAGCTTCGTCTGACGAACGGGCCAAAACTGTTGTCTTTGCCTCTTTGTTCTTTTGCGCTTCGCTGATGTCGATTGAACCGTTCTGCAAGAAAATCATTTGCGGAATGTATTTTGTTATCGGATTCTTTTTGTCAAGCTGTTTTTGCGCAAGAAGGGGAGCCCAATTCATTTTCATCGCGTTGGCGCGTCCCTGGTTTTGAATGAAACAATTTTCGTCCATTACAAAATTCGCTTCGGGAACAATTCCATAAGAAGAAAGAATTTTCTCAAGGCCTGTTTCAGGTTTTGAATATGATGGCATCGAGGAACCGCCGCCAGACTCTTGAAGCGAGTCCAAGCAGAACAAAACGTTTCCGCCCTTCATTATGAATTGGTCAAGCTTTCTGAGCTCCTTGTCGCTGAACTTTGTTTTTGGTCCGTTAACAATCGCGCACTTTATGTTAAGGGGAATGTCGTCTTGGCTAAGATTGATTTCCTTGAAAGTGTAAATGTCGTTCAAAACGTTTCTGAAAGTTTCAGCGGTGAGTTGGTTTTGGCTGTAAGGATTTCCGTTCAAGGCAAGCTCGTCGTGGCCTGTGATGTAGGCGATTTCGACTGTTCTTGCAAGAAGGCTTTCTATTGAAGATGAAACGCTTTCTTGCAAATTGTCGGCGCCTGCCAAACGCCAGCCAAAAAAGTTTTGAAGCTTTAAAGGAATGTTTCTGAATTCTCCGTCCAATTCCAAAACAAGGCCCAAGGCTGTGACTTTCTTTTCTTGCGTGTTCGGGTCGTCGTAGTTTACGGTTTGAATTCCGTACTTTTCGCCAAGGGCGAGCGCTTCTTGTCCAACGGCGTTTTTAACGACAAAGTTTATTTGGCCGTTGTATTTTTTGTTCAATTCGCTTGCGGTGTTTTTTACGTGGTCTTCAATTTTGTCCAAGCCGGCGATTCCAAAATCCTTTAATTCGCTTGCGGGATACAAAATCAAGTTGAGGCCGCCGTTCAAAGCCGCCAATGCGTCGTTGGTGGAAATCATTTTTGACATCGCTGTTGTCAATGTGTATTCCAAGCCCGCGGTTGAATTGATTGAGTCAAAGGTCTTTACGTTGTCGCCGTAAACAATCGCGGCGCTCATCCAAACCGCTTTGGCGCTCACTTCCGTCGTCTCCACTTTTTGAACTTGCGTTTGTGAAAGTCCGTATGAGTTTGCCGCTTCTTGGCTTTCCTCTTTGTTCATGTCGTAGAATTTGTAGTTGAAATTTTTGTTGCCCGCGTTTTTATATTCAAGCAAAATGTCGCGAAGGTATTGGTCTACGTTGTTGTAAGGAGCCGGCAAGTCGCTTGAAAAGAAAACGTTCACGTTAAGGGGCTCTTGCAAATTCTGGACCAATTCCTTGCTGGCCTTTGAAAGCGAGAACATTTTTTGCTCTGTCAAGTCGCATCTAAAGAAAGCCTTGCTTCCAGCCATGTTCGCAAGAATCAAAATTACGATTGACAAAATCAAGTCAACGGAATTTTCTTTTGTCCAATTTATGACGAATCTCTTGATTGTAAAAAGCAAGAAAATCGCGGTCAAGGCGACAAAGTAAAGAATGTCCCTTGAATCAACGATTCCTCTGGCGATGGCCTGAAAGTGCGTGGAAACGCTCAGCCAAGAAAGAAAGCGGACCAAGGGCGACGGAAGGAAAACCAAAACGCCGCCCATAAGGGTCAGCGTAAAGCTGATGGCGAGCGCGGTGAAAAAAGCGATGATTTGGTTCTTTGTCGCGGCGCTCGAAAAAATTCCAATCGCTGAATACGTGGCGCACAAAAAGAGCGCTCCGATGTAGCCGCCCAAAAGAGGGCCCGCGTCCGGCTTTCCAAAAACAAGGCAAGTGATTGCGTAAAAAAGCGTCGGCAAAAGCATCGCCGCGCTTGTGATGAAAGCCGCCAAATACTTTCCGATTGTGACTTGCGCTTCCGTTACGGGAAGAGTCATCAAAGTTTCAAAACTTCCTGACCGCAATTCCTCGCTAAAAAGCCGCATCGTCAGCGCCGGTATAAAAAGGCTCAAGAGAATTGGAAGCAAGCCAAAGAAATTTCTTAAGTCAGCCCTTCCGTTCAAAAAGAAAGTTGAAAAGAAAAGGATTCCCGAAAAAATCAAGAAAAGGCCCGTAACGATATAGGCCGCCGGATTTGTAAAATAAGCGCAAAGCTCGCGCCTTGTTATGATAAAAATTGAATTTTGCTTTTTCATCTTATTTTTCTTCCTTGCCTTGCGTCAACGTGTGGAAGACGTCTTCAAGGCTGTTTTTCTGAACGCCCATTTCGTAGATTGTCCAAGAGTTTTTGACGGCGGCCTGGAAAATCTCTTTTCTGGCCTCAACTCCTTCCTGCACTGAAAGGCGAACCGAGCAAAGCTTTCGTTCGCCCTTGATTTTTTCGCATTCCGTTTTGGCAAGTCCAGAAACTCCTTCAATCTTGGAAAGCGCTTTTTGAACGTCGGTGAAATTCGCGCCGCCGAGGGTCAAGTTTAGGGCGATGGAATTTCCAAAGCGCTCCCTAAGCTCGTTGGTCGGGCTGTCGGCCACCAATTTTCCTTTTGAAATGATGATTACGCGCGGACAAAGGGTTTCAACCTCGCCCAAAATGTGGGTGGAAATTATTACGGTTCTTGTCTTTCCGATTTCTTTTATGAGGGCTCGCACGTCTTCGATTTGGTTCGGGTCAAGGCCGCTGGTCGGTTCGTCCAAAACCAAAATCTCAGGGTCGTTCATAAGCGCGTGGGCCAAGCCGACTCTTTGCCTGTAGCCGCGGGAAAGTTCCGAAATGTTTTTGTGCATTACTTCCTTTAAGCCGCAAGTTTGGCAGAGAAGGGGAACTTTTTGACTAGCGTCAACGTTTTGCATTTGGGCAACATAGTTCAAATAATCTTCAACTATCATGTCCGAGTACAAGGGCGCGCTTTCTGGCATGTAACCGATTTTGCTTTTCGCTTCCACCGGATTTTCGCTGATGTCCTTGCCGTCAATAATTACGCTTCCTGAGCTCGCTCCCAAAAAGCCGCAAATCATGCGCATGGTCGTTGTTTTGCCCGCGCCGTTTGGTCCAAGCAAGCCTACAATTTGTCCTGTGGGAATTGAAAAGCTTACGTCGTCAACAGCCCGAAAGCTTCCGAACTGGCGCGAAAGGTGAGACACTTCAATCATTTTTTATTGCTCCATAAGAAAAATTATGGTTCTATTTTAATGCTTTTTCCCTGTGAGCGCAATATCCTTTGGATGGCGAATTTTCCGCTTGTCATCGCCAT
>JAILDQ010000246.1 GCA_024689365.1 Treponema sp.
GCCGTCAACAAACAGCTTTTGCTTTTGGAAGCTGACGGCTCAAAGCCGATTTACATTTACATCGACTCTCCTGGCGGAGACGTGAGCGCGGGCTTTGCGATTTTTGACATGATTCGCTTTGTGAACGCCCCTGTTGTCTTGATTGGAAACGGCTTGATTGCCAGCGCGGCCGCGCTTATTTTGCTTGCCGTTCCAAAAGAGAGGCGCTTTGGACTTCCCCACAGCTCTTACTTGATTCACCAGCCGCTCGCCGAAATGCGCGGCGTTGCCACTGACTTGCAGATTCAAGCTGAAGAAATGGCTAAGACGCGCGCCTTGTTGAACAAGATTATCGCCGAGCAAAGCGGAAAGGACGAAAAGCAAGTCAAAAAGGACACCGAGCGCGACCACTGGCTTTCGGCCGACGAGGCTTTGGAATACGGCCTTATCAGCAAAGTGATTTCAACGCGCAAAGAACTTGCAGGAATGAAAATTAAATAGTATAATCTTTAGATATGGTTTTTGAATTGACAGACGCGTTGGGCGAGGCTATTGCAAAGGCTCTTGAAAACCAAGACAAAAAATTCTTGGTTGACGCCCAAAATTCCGTTCTTGTCGAAGAAAATCAAGACCATTGTTCCGACGACGAACGCTTTTACGAATTGCCGCCTTGGGACAGCGCTGATGGTTTTTCATTAATGGAAGACTTTGTCAACGGTTTGCATTCTCCGCTTGCTTACACAGATTTGCAGGCGGCCTTGCATTCCGGAAAGGGGGTTTTTAGAGGATTTAAAGATGTTTTAAAGCGGTACCCGCTGATAGAACGCAGGTGGCATTATTTTAAAAGCCGCGCTCTTTTGACATATGTCGGCGATTGGTACAATTCGCTAAGAGAGTCATGGGGCTTGGAAAAGTTGGATTCCGAGCCGGAAGAAACAGAGGATTTGCTCTGCGATGATTTTACTTTTGGCGAATACGATTTTGAAAAGGACAGGCAGAACGCGCTGGGGCTTTTGAACCAAGCCGTCAAAGAAATAGGCGCCGAATTCGCTCCCGATGTCGCCCAGGCCTTGGGTGAATTGTGGCGCAATCAGTTTGAATACAACGCTAAGGCTCAGAAAGGTTTTGTATGCAAGACCTTTGACGGAGATTTTGCCGGTTGCGTTGTTTGGTCGCCTTGTCCTCAAGATTCAAACAAAGCCGTTTTGATTACAGGCTTGTTTGTTGAAAAAAATTGCCGCGGCTTAGGCATAGCGAGAGAGCTTTTTGAACGCGCCCTCGACTCTTTACAGGCCGCAGGCTCGCAATGGGTTTTAATTGCGAACACTTTTGTTCCGGATTTGATGCAGGGAATGCTGAACCGTTCAGGATTTAAGAAAATCGGTTCAACCTGGATCGCGGACTTTTTAGGAGATTTAAATGCGTTACAATAACAGAAAAGAAACAGAAATTGATTACGATCGGATCGCGGAATTTTTGAAGGCGTCCGTTCAGCAGGTAAAAACACAAGAAGACGTTGACGTTTTGAGCCAACTCAAAAAAGTTTTCAAGAAGAACGTTCCCCTTACTTTGCGCGGATATCTTGCGGCCTATTTGCTTAAGGTGGCCACAGGAAACGCCCGCCGCCCCTTTGTTCCAAAGGGAAACCACGAAAACTTTTCGCAAAAAGAAAATTTCCGCGCCCGCCGAGAGGAAGGCAAGCGCGACTTTAAGGCAGACGCTCCCGAAAGCGAAAGCCGCCACGAACCGCATCCGCGCGTGGAAATTGATCCGGCTTTGGCCACAACAATTTTTGTTGGAATCGGCCGCAACCGCCGCGTATTCCCCCGCGATTTGGTTGGCCTTTTGATCAGCGTGGCCGGTTTGGAAAGAGACCGCATCGGCGACATCCGCGTTTTGGCCAACTACTCATTCGTTCAGCTCTTTACAGAAGACGCCGACAAGGCAATCAACGCCCTTAACGGCTACGACTATCGCGGAAGAAAACTTTCCGTAAGCTACTCTCGCCAAAAGGACGAAGACTCTGAAAGCTCTTCCGCTCCTGCAAGCGAGGAAGCTTCAAGCGACTCAGAGCAAAGCCAGACTTTGGACAATGTCTCGCAAGAAGAGCGCGAAGACGCCTTGGCTTATGCAGCCGCCGAAAAAGCCTCTGAAAACCAGGGCTTCGGCTCTCCGCTTGTTTGAGGAGTGTTTGTAGAGTAATGGAAATTCATTCCTTGCAAACAGGACCTCTTGAAGTGAACTCCTTTATTTTGCCGCTTGCGGGGCGGGCCGTTTTGTTGGTCGACCCCGCCGGCTGCGAATATTCGGGCGACGAAAATGCGATCGCGCGCGTCCTTGACGAGCACGATTGCGCTCCCGTGGGCATTTTGTTGACTCACGGACATTTTGACCACGTTTGCGGCCTCAAAGCCCTTAGGGCCGCCTTTCCAAAACTTCCAATCGCGATTCACGAAGCCGACAAAAATTACATTGGAAAAGACTCGCAAATTCTTCAGGGAAAAAGCCTTGAGCTTATGTCCATTGACGGCGAATACGATTTTATGAAAGAGCTTTCCGATTTGCCGGCCGCAGACTTTTTGCTAAAGGACGGCGATTCCCTGGACAGCGTGTTCAAGACCGAGGACATAATCAGCGCCTTTACCGGCGACGAAGTTCCTGACGTTGAGGGCGTGGCCAACGCTCTTAGCCATTGGAAGGTCATCCACACTCCGGGCCACACGCAGGGTTCGGTTTGCTTTTACAACGAATCAGAAAAAACTTTGATTTCCGGAGACACGGTTTTTTACCAGTCTTACGGCCGAACCGATTTGCCGGGCGGAAGCGAAGCGCAAATGCAAAAGTCTTTGTCCAAGATTTTTGAAAGCCTTCCGGAAGACGTTTTGGTTTACCCGGGCCACGGCGCGTACGGCTTTGAGCTGGCCGCGAACCAATAATTTTAAGGTATAATTATGACTTTTTTTCAATCAATCGTTTTGGGCCTTGTTCAAGGCGTGGCTGAATTTTTGCCAATCAGTTCCAGCGGCCACTTGCTTTTGGTCCAGCGTCTTTTTGGCTTGGATGAAATTCCCGCGCTTTTTGACGTAATCCTTCATTTGCCGTCCTTGCTTGCGGTTTGCATTTTTTTCCGAAAAAAAATCGTCCGGCTTTTTTTGATTTTCTTCCGCTGGATTTTTAGACGGCCTATTCCCCAAAACGAAGCGCAAGCCCAAGACGCGGCCGCCGGCATTCCCGACACCTTGACTGGCACGGAAGAGAAGGGCAGAAAGACCATAATCGCCGTAATAATCACAACGCTTGTCACAGGCGCGATTGGCGTTTTCACTTCAAAATTGCTTGACGGCCTTCCAATCAAGGCGGTCTTTTGCGGTTTTTTGTTCACCGCGCTTTTGCTTATCGCCTCGGGCATTTTTCAAAAAAAACGCTCAGTCAATTCCTCCGACGAAAATTCTTTAACCGCCCAAAAATCCGGCGGCCTTTCTTGGCTTCAAGCTTTGGTCATCGGCATCCTGCAAGGAATCGGAACATTGCCGGGAGTTTCAAGAAGCGGCTCCACAATCAGCGGCGCCCTCTTTAGCGGCGTTGACCGAGCGGCCGCAGGAGAATATTCTTTTATCGTTTCTATCCCCGCGATTTTGGGAGCCTTTGTCCTTGAAGTCCGCCACATGGGCCAAATGTCAGGGGTAGGGGCTGGCCAGCTTGCCGCCGCTTGCTTGGTTTGCTTTTTAAGCGCCTACGCGAGCCTTGCCTTTTTGATGAAGCTCCTAAAAAAAGGCCGCTTGGAATGCTTTGCCGCCTACCTCATCCCCCTCGGAATCGCCGGCCTGATTTTCTTTTAACAAACAGCCCTCCGCTCACTCGCGCGGCAATTATTTGATGTAATGAAATACGAGCGGAACGTTGACGTTTACGAAGCCGCTCCAATAAAGCGCGAGCCCGTATGCGAGCCGCTTTAATTGGAAAATCCGCTCGAAACAACGATTATAGTTTTACATTCGAAAACACGAGCGGAAAAATCTAAAAAAATCCTACTTATTTTCAGAAAATTCGTATAAAATACGCAGAAAATATGACAAAAGTATGAAAAATGCCGTTTTTTTGAAAAATTTTTTTTGACAAGACAGGAATACTAGTGTATCATTTTAACTGTGCCGCCGGTCAACGTGACTATCCGACTGGCATAATTCTCAAATTGTTTTTTTTTTCATAGGAGGAATTATGAAAAAGACTGTAATCGCGGCTCTCTCAGCCGCTTTGTTGGCCTTTTCTTTCGCGGGCTGCTCTAAGGGCGGCGCTTCAGCCAAGAAAGAAATTCGCGTTTTCAACATCAAGGTTGAAATTGACTCACAGCTCAAGGACTTTGCCAAGGCTTACGAAGAGAAGACTGGCATTCATGTTGAAATTGAATCTTCTGGCGGCGGAGCTGACAACCAGGGAATCTTGAAGGGCTACAAGGCCTCTGACAATATGCCGGACATTTTCGTATTCGAAGGACCGGGACACTTTGCCGTTTGGCAGAACGATATGGAAGTTCTTGACGGCGAAGATTGGTCAAAGGACACAGCCGCCGCTTACACGGATGGCGGTCACGTTTACGGTTTCCCCTATGCCGTTGAAGGCTACGGAATGGCTTACAACGCCGACTTGCTTGCCAAGGCCGGAGTTGACCCAGCTTCTTTGACTTCATACGAAGGCTACAAGGCCGCTTTTGAAAAAATCAACTCACAGAAAGACGCTCTTGGAATTGACTCTGTAGTTTCTCTTACAGCTGGCGTTGCCGCCGGAATGACTTGGGTAACAGGAACCCACAACTTTGGCGTTTATCTTTCAGCCGGCGCCGCGAATGGCGACCAGCATATCATCAACGACGCTCTTAACGGAAAAGTTGACTCAGCCCGCTTGGCTGACTTTGCCGACTACGTTAAGCTCTTGATGGACTACTCAGACCAGAACATCCTTCTTACAGGAAACTACGACCAGCAGCTTCAGGCTTTCACAGACCAGAAGGCCGTTTTCTTGCACCAGGGCAACTGGGTTGATCCTTCAATCACAGCCGCCAACGCCACTTTCAAGATGGCTTTTGCCCCCCACGCTTTCCTCAAGGGAAAGAAAGTTGACGGAATCCAGGTTGGAGCTCCTTCTTGGTGGGCCGTTTACAAGAACGGAAATGTTGACGAGGCCAAGAAATTCTTGAGCGCTTTCGCTCTTAGCGACGAAGGACGCGACGCCCGCATCAACAAGATGAGCTGCATTTCTCCGTACTCATCAGACACTCTCAAGCCGTCAACACCGCTTTCTGCCTCAGTTGCCGACTACGTAAGCCGCGGAAAGACATATCCTTGGGAGCAGTTCAAGATGCCCGACGGATTCTGCCAGGACACTCTCGGACCAATCTATGAATTGTTGGCCCAGAAAAAGATCGACACAAAGCAGTTTGCCCAGATGGTGACAGACGCCGTGGCGACTGTTCCTTCAAAGCGCTAAGCTTGATGTTGGAAGAGCAAGGACAAGGAAAATGTTTTTCCTTTGCCCTTGCGTCAAAAAATTGGGGTCGGCCTTAAGACCCGGCGTTCCAAAGCTAGTTCGGAATGACGAAATGTTTCGGAACGACGAAATGTTTCGGAATGACGAAATGTTTCGGAATGACGAACAGGCCGGCTTTCTAAAATATTGTTCGGGCGTTCTTGCCCGCTGGAGACATTATGGACAACACGAAAAAGTTAGTGTCTTTTATCAGTTGGGCGGCTGGCGCTGTAGTGACTGTATTCGCGCTGATTTTGTGCGTGACCGCT
>JAILDQ010000268.1 GCA_024689365.1 Treponema sp.
TCCTTCCTTGCCCTTGGCGCGTTCCTTTCAAATTGACTTGGCGGGCCGCTCGGGAGTTTCCGCTTACAAGGCGCTTTTGGACGCGGAAAAAATGATTGACAAAGACGAGGGCTTTGAAATTGCAGTCTTGGTGAACAACGCGGGCTTTGGAACTTACGGCCCTTTTGAAAAAACTCCGCTTGAAAGCGAACTTGACATGATTGACTTGAACTGCGTGACCCTTACAGGCATTGCGGGCCTTTCCCTTCCTTACATGACGAAGGGTTCAATCTTAATCAATACGGCGAGCCTTGCCGCCTTTTTGCCGCTAGGAAATTTTTCGGTTTACGCCGCCACAAAAGCCTACGCCTTAAGCTTTAGCGAATCCTTGGCCGCGGAGGTGGCCGACAAGGGGATAAAAGTTTGCGCCTTGTGTCCCGGCTCTGTCAGCACTGAGTTTGCGAACGTTGCCTCTAACGGAGCGAGGAAGGAAGTACTTGGAGGCGTGAGCGCCCAGGAAACCGTCCGCCATTGCATTAAGGCGGCAAAAAAGGGAAAGACGACCGCGCTTTGGGCCTTTAAATGGAAGTTCACCGCCTTTATGTCCCGCTTTGTCGGCCGATATTTTGGCGCCCGCTGGACATACGTTCACTGTCCGCGTCCTAGAAAGTAGTTTTTTTTGATTTAATAATGTTGAAAATTCTATGAAAAAAAACTTTTGCGACTTTGTTCACGACGGGAAATGGCGTGGAATATGTCGGGAACCTTTATTTGGCGGAAATCTTTCGGAATTGTCTGTAAGGCCGATTTATCTTGACGACATGATGGAAAAAGTCAATTATTATTTTAATGAAAACAAGAGGGACGAAGGCATTGAATCCACGCTAAGACTCAGCCTGCGCCCCTCAGAAAGCGGAAAGCCTCTTGTCAATATAGCCCGTGAATTTTTCGGAAAACAATAACATTTACATTTTGGACGGAGACCGGCTTTCGCATTTGTTCACAGTCAACGCCATTCCAGGAGCGGAGGCTTTTTCCAAGGACTTTAGCTTTTGCCCCAAAAGTTCCTTCTGCTTTTACTATCCCGGCGATTAAAAACTCCTAAAATTGAACTTTAATTGTCCAACTTTGGGGAGCGCTTCACTTTATTCGACGCGATTTTTGCCTTTACTTTCTTTTGTATTTTTTGTCTTCAATTTTTTTAATCATTTGACGCGCGGTGAAATTCATCGGGTAAATCTCAAGGATTTTTTTGTACCATTCGATGGCCTTGTCCCACTTCTTTTGCTTGTAGAATGTATAGCCGATTCCCGCGTAAATCATTTGCGCGTCAAAGCGTTCGATTCTGATGTACTTGTCGTTTAAGATTCTAATCAAGGCTTTTCGGCTTGACCTTAGCTTGCAAAAGGGCCAGGGGGCGTAAGCGTCTTGCGCGATTACCATGAATTGGCCAAGGCCGTTTGAGTAATCCAAGGCGACCGCTTTTTTCGCGTTGGCCCTTACTTTCAGTCCGTTTGACAAAACGTAAGAGACGTTTTTTGCGGTGCAGTTCATCGAGATGGCTTGCGCCAAAGTGGAGTAGGCGTCGCTTCCTCTCCTTATCTTGAGGGCGGCGTTGCATTCCTCTATCGCCTTGTCAAAGCAGCGGCCGGCCTTGTCGTTCACGGTTTCAGTTGAACTGGTGTCGGACAAGTCGATTTTGTCAAGGCTGGTCAAGTCAAAGCTTTCCATTATAGAAAGGCCGTAATAGTAGTCCGCCCTTGCAAGCGATATGTATTTTGAGTAGTCATCCGGCAAGGCGTTTGCCTCTTCCACGCTGGCGTCGTAATACATTCTTCGTTTTTCTTCGTTAAAAATCTTGTGGCCGTAATGGGCCTCGCAAAAGTCGATTCCAGCCTTTGTGTAGGGAACGTCCCTTGGAAATGTTGAGGGCAAGCGTTTTGGCGTGTTTTTTGAGTTCGCCCACTTGTCCTCTCCGTCGTCGGCGGCCATGATTTCTTCGGCGCTTTCTCCCGAAAGGTCAGCGTTTGAAAGGATTCTTTTTTTGAGCTCTTCCTCGCTTTCCGCAAAGAGGCCGCTTCCTAAAATGATTAAAAGGGCGGCTGAAAGAATTTTTTTCGCTGTAATTATGCTTTTTGTCATTTTTTCCGCTCCGTATGGCGAGTTGCCTA
Source organism: Treponema sp. (assembly GCA_024689365.1). Classification (GTDB taxonomy): domain Bacteria; phylum Spirochaetota; class Spirochaetia; order Treponematales; family Treponemataceae; genus Treponema_D. The sequence goes on from JAILDQ010000268.1 coordinate 2,151, forward strand.
GCGATTTGCCGCGTTATTGACTTTTTGCGGCAATTTAACTATTCTATATGAATGCTCAATTCTTTTCAAGCGGAATTTTTATTCAACATTTTCGTTTTGCTTTGCGTTCTCTCTTTTATATTGTACTTGCCTAGAATCCGCTATTACATCTCAGGATTGAAAAAGCCAAAGCATTTTTCAAACCCTCAAAAAAACAAGCTGGCCGTCATTGTTCCCGCAAAAAACGAAAAAGGCCTCAGGGTTTTGCTTGACAGCCTCTCCGCGCAAACCTACGACAAGGATTTTTACGACACTTACGTCGTGGTTGGCCAAAGCGACGACCCCAACATTCAGCTTTGCAAAAGCTACAAGAACACTTTTTCAAAAGTTATAGAAAACCAAACTTGCAAGGGCCAGGCCT
>JAILDQ010000276.1 GCA_024689365.1 Treponema sp.
TATTAATTATTATAGCGCATAAATTGCCGTTGGACTCAATTCAATACAGTTTTCGCGCCTTTCTATGTTTTTATTTTAAGACAGCAAGGCTTCTTTGTCATTCAACTTGCAGTTGAATTCCTACCGCTTGCCATCGGTCAAAGGTTTCGGGATTTGAAACTATGGCGTTTGGATAAAGTCCGTATTTTGCATAAAAGGCCTCGCACTCGTTCATTATTTGATCTTCGTATGTCTCGTCTTCTCGAAAGAATCTCATGGCGATAAAGGTCGCTTGTTTTTTTAGAATGACTTCTTTTTTTTCTTCTGAATCTTGAACAGGCTCGCCATCGTTTTCGCTCGCGTTGACCAAAGCCCTTATGACTTCCTTCTTAAGGGCTTCAAGTTTTTCATCCTTTTTTTTCATGATTCCGTCCCCTTGTCCAAAACCTATTAATTATTATAGCGCATAAATTGCCGTTGGACTCAATTCAATACAGTTTTCGCGCCTTTCTATGTTTTTATTTTAAGACAGCAAGGCTTCTTTGTCATTCAACTTGCAGTTGAATTCCTACCGCTTGCAAAAAAAATAAAAAATGCTATCATATAAAAATCTATATTCGCGCGCATTTTTTGGAGGAGAAATGACAATAGAAGAAAGGGCAAAAATGGGTTCAGACTTAAAGGCAAGCGGAGCCTGCAACTGTACAATGGCAGTGCTCAAATCCTTTGAGGACAAAATAAATTTGGATCAAGAAAGCATGGCGAAAATCGCTTCGGGCTTTGCGGCTGGAATGGGCGGCCTGGAAGGAACTTGCGGCGCCTTGATTGGAGCGGTAATCGCGGCTGGCTTTATCACGGACGGAAAAGGAACTCCGCGAATATCAAAGGCCCTTGTCCAAGATTTTAAGGAAAGCTCAGGCGCCACGATTTGCAAGGACCTAAAGACGCCGGTAAACGGAAAGGTTCTTTGCGACTGTCCTCAATGCGTTTACAACGCGATAAGCGCTTTAGGAAAACACCTTCAATAAAAAGCGGCGGCAAGGCCGTTTATCTTTCTTTGTCTTTTTTTTGCTGAACAATCATTCCGTCCAATAAGCCGTCAAGATGGCCGCAATCGTTAAAGAGTTCCATTCTTGGATGAACGAACTTTCCTTCCTCGGACGGAAAGTTCAAGACGCTTACGGACGTGACGTTGTACAAAAAGACAGAAAGAACATAGGCCCACGGAATTGAAAGCAAATGCGAAAAGACGCAAGCCGCCGAACCTCCGTGGCTAAATACCGCGATTGTGTTGTCGTTTTTCTTTGAGCATAAAAAGCGGCGGCCCTGATGAACGTAGCCATGCGCCTTTAAAAGCTCGTCAAAGTTTTTGGAAATATTGTCGTAATATTCAACCGCTTTGTTTCCCTTAAAGTAAGGGTGCTCGCGCCAATCGTTATTTAAAAAATCAAAATCGTCTTGGTCGATAAGGCGGTCAGAAAGAGTCCAAGGGTGGCCGTCAAGAACCAAGTCTTTTCCGCCCCAACCAATCTCGCGCATCCAGTCCAACTCTTTTATCTCAAGTCCAAGTTTGTCGCTCGTATACTTTGCCGTCTCCAAAGCGCGCCCGCAAGTTGAAGAATAAATCTCGCTAATATTTTCTTTTAACAAGCGCTTAGAAACCGCCTCCGCCTGAAGCTTTCCTTTAGGCGTAATGCAGTCATTCACATAATCCGGATCGCCGTGCCTGACAAAAACAATTCTCATATGTCAAAATTAGCGCCAATTCATTTTACAGTCAAGAAAACTTGCGCATTCTTTCATCTGGCCTTATAATTACAAACAGGAGGCCGTATGGAATTAAAGGAAATTATGGCGCAAAAGGTTTTTGCCGTTGCGGGCGACACTCTCAATCCGGGAAAATACGCTTACAAAATCAAGGACGGCCTTTTAAAGAAAGGCTACACTGTTCACGCGGTTGGAAAAGAAGCGCAAAGCTTTAACGAAATTGACGGCGACATTGACATAATCGACTTGTGCATAAATCCAATCAAGGGCCTTAAGCTTATGCAGGAATGCAAAAAAGATTTTAAATGCATCGTGATTCAACCCGGCGCGGAAAGCCCTGAACTTCTTTCATACTTGGAAGAAAAAAAGCTTCCTTACATCCAGGGCTGTCTTTTGGTGGGCCTTAGCCTTTACGCAAAATAATTTTCTTCCGTCAACTCCGCGCGCATCGCCTCAAAGTCGTCTTGGTCTATCGCAAACTTTTTCATATCGACTTTTCCGTCTTTAAAAACGACGCCTTCCGCTTCAAGCTTTTCTTGCTGAACGCCGCTTCCTCCAAAAGCAAAGCTTCCTGAACAAAAGCCTTGCGCGTTCAAGACTCTATGGCAAGGCGTGATTTCGTTGCTGGGATTTTTGTGAAGCGCGTTTCCAACATATCGGCGGAAATTTTTGTTTCCAACAAGAGCGGCGATTTGCGAATAGCTTGCGACTTTTCCGCGGGGAATCAAACGGACTGCGGCGTAAATCTTTTGGGCAAGCGAAAATTCGACCGCCGCTTTTTTATCCGACGTATTCATCGATTATGCTAATAACAGGATCAAGGTAGCTTTGTCCAAAAAGGTTCAAGTGATTTAAAAGCTGGTAAAGGTTGTAAAGGTCGCGGCGGTCTTCGTAACCGGCTTCCATCGGATTGGCTTCCTTGTAGGCGTCGTAAAATTCACGCGGAAAGCCCCCGAACAATTGTGTCATCGCGATGTCCGCTTCCGCGTGCCCTACATAGGCGGCGGGGTCAATAAGCATCGCCTTTCCGTCGGGGCCTGCCATAACGTTTCCGCTCCAAAGGTCTCCGTGAAGAAGGCTTGGCGCTTTTGGCTCGATTAGAAAATCTTCAAGCCTGTCCAAAAGTTTTTGAGCGCGGCTTAGCTGGCTTTCTGAAAAATACGAAGCCGCCTTTTTTATTTGCGGCTCCAATCTTCTTTCTCTAAAAAAAGAAATCCAATTTTCCAAGGCAGAATTGTCTTGCGCGGTGGAACCGACAAAATTATTTTCAAAAAATCCAAAAGCGCCAGCGCCGGAAAATTCCTTTGCGTCCGCTTGATGAAGGGCCGCCAAATCGCGCGCGAAAGTTTCCCAATAATCCGACCGGCGTTCTCCGCTTTTAATATACTTCATCAACAAAAAGGAATAGCCAACTTCCTGGCCGTCGTCAGTTCCGGCGCAAAGAAGGTCGGGGGTTCTTATCGTTTTTGTGGAAGCGATTGCGTTAAGTCCTGCGGCTTCGGCTTTGAACATGTCGGACTTTGACTTTTCGTTGGCTTTCATAAAAACAACGTCGCCTGTGTTCAGCGTAAGGGCGTAAGACTTGTTGATGTAAGTGTTGCGTGAATCGCAAAGAGATGTAAAGATTTATTTGTGAACTATAGAATTGCAGATTTTTCCGTTCGTAATCTTCACTCCGCTCCAAACAACGGAATTGCTGATTTCGACACCGGAAAGCTCGCAATCGTCCCCAATGGTGACATAGGGGCCA
>JAILDQ010000303.1 GCA_024689365.1 Treponema sp.
CAAAACAAAAGGGCGGCCGCAAACAAAAGGCTTAGGGACAAAAAAGTCTTTTTCATTTCTTGGCTTCTCCGTCCTCTTTTTCTTCAGACTTTTCCTCTTCGCCTTCTTTGTCAACGTAATCGCCGGAAACATTTGAAGAAAAATTAAAGGATTCGCTTACGGCGCTTGCCGAAAAGCCCTGGCCGCGCAAAGTGATTCCGTCTTTTTGAATCGAAAGGCTCTTGTCTTTTTCGCCGACCAACTGCTCGGTTTTGCCGTTCCACTTCAAGCTTTCGCCGTCAATCTTGATTCCGCGCTCGGGGGCTTCTATGTGAATTCCTTCATAAAATTCGTAAATCTCGCCTTTTGTGTCGGCTTTCATAAGGCCGGCCTTTCCAAAGGCGTTGACTTTTCCGTCGTCGTTTTTTGTGGTGAACTGAATGTCTTGGGCCAGAACCTTTCCGCTGTCCTTAAATTCCTCAAGGCGCTTGCTCTGAATCTCGGAGCTTACCTTGCTGTCCTTTACCCGCTTAAAAACCGCGTCGTCCAACATCAACTCAGGAACAGTGCCTTCCGTTTCGTAAACGTTGTCGTAGTTTACGCTGCAAGAAAGAGCGCCAAGGGCGAGAAGAAGAATTGCTGGCAATGCGCGGATTTTCATCGTTTACTTTTTTTCCAAAGCGGCTTGAATGAAAGCCGTGAACAAGGGATGAGGCTTTACAGGCCTAGAAACAAATTCCGGATGGTACTGAACGCCGATGCCCCAGGGGTGCTCGTTCCACTCAAAGGCTTCGATTTGTCCGTCGGCGGCGCTAGAAGCGGTTACAGTAAGGCCAAAATTTTCCAAAGTTTCCTTGTAGCGGCGGTCAACCGAATGCTTGTTGCGGTGGCGCTCAAGGACGGCCGTCTTTTTGTAAATCGAATTGAGTTTTGAGCCCTTCACGATTTTTACCTCGCTGGCTCCAAGCTTCATAAGGCCAGAGGCGCTGAGGCCGGCCTGTTCTTCGGGCAAGCTTACGATTGGATGCGTTGTGTTTTGAATGAATTCAGTTGAATCCGCGTCGTCCCATTTCGCAAGGCTTCTTGCGGTTTCAATCGCCATAAGGTGCATTCCAAGGTCAATTCCCAAGTAAGGCATTTTGTTTTCGCGCGCGTATTTGACCGCGGCCAACAAGCCCAAGAAGCCTCGGTTTCCCATATTGCCCGGAATTACGATTCCGTCAAGGCCCGAAAGGGCCGACTTTACGTCGCGGCTTCGCTCAAGGCTTTCTGAATCGATTTTCTTGATTTCCAATTCGGCGTTGCAAGAAGTAACGGCCGCGTGGAACAAGGATTCCTTTACGCTCTTGATGCAGTCGTCAAGATAGTCGCGCTTTCCGATGAGGCCGATTGTGACCTTTTTTTCAGGAGAATTGAGTTTTGCCAAGAACTGAGTCCAAGGCTTTATGTTGCACTTTAAGTCTGTGAATTTCAGCTTTTTAAGGATTTCCGCGTCCAAGCCCTGTTTATGGAAAAGAACCGGAAGCTCGTAAATGGATTTTTCAACGTCGGCGCTGGTGAAGACTGAAGATTCAGAAACGTTGCAAAAGAGCGCCAATTTTTTCTTCAGCGATTTGTCAATCGGAACTTCGCAGCGGCACAAAAGAATGTCGGGCTGAATTCCGGCTTCTTGCAATTGCTTTACTGAATGCTGAACCGGCTTTGACTTGAGCTCGCCGCCTGTGATTACCGGAACCAAGGCCAAGTGAACGGAAATTGAATTTCCCTTTCCAAGCTCGTGAACCAGTTGGCGGGCGGTTTCAAGGTAAGGAATCGCCTCGATGTCGCCGACAGTTCCGCCGATTTCAACAATTACAACATCGGCCCCGCTCTGCGCTCCGACGCTTAGAATTCTTCGCTTTATTTCATCAGTAATATGAGGAATGACTTGAACGGTGCGTCCGTTGTAGCGGCCAGCGCGCTCATTCTTGATTACTTGGTCGTAAACTTTTCCGATTGTAATGCAGTTGTCGCTCGTAAGATTCACGCTGGTAAAGCGGGAGAAATTTCCCAAATCCAAGTCGGTTTCCGCGCCGTCCTCAGTTACGTAAACTTCGCCATGCTGGTAGGGACTGATGTTTCCCGCGTCCACGTTTACATAAGGGTCGCATTTTATCATAGCGATTTTAAGGCCGTGGCATTCCAAAAGGCTTCCGATTGTGGAAGAGGCGACGCCTTTTCCGAGACTTGAACAAACTCCGCTAGTAACCAGAATATACTTACTCATATCCTAACATTGTAGCGCGAAAGGCGGGTGAATGTCTAGAATAAAAACACGCTCTCGCGGAAATTCGGACGGTTGCGGGCGCGGCTTGGATAAAGGAAAATGGGCAAAAAAAAGCCCTTGCTTAAAAGCAAGGGTTGGATACCGGAGAAGAGACTTGAACTCTTACGCAGTCGCCCGCAACAGATTTTGAGTCTGTCATGTCTACCATTCCATCACTCCGGCGTGGTAAGGTTAATATTAGCAAAAAAATGAATTTTAATCAAGGGCTTTTTATAATTTTTTTTTGCCCTTGTTGCGTAAGCGGAAATTATTGACGTTCGCGCCTTTTGAGGCTTTATTCGCCGGAGATTTCAAAGACGCGCTTGTCGTTTGATTGCCAATATTCTTTGAAGACGCGGCGGATGTCGGCGGCGCGGACAGTCTTTGCGTCTTGGGCAAGTTTGTCAAAAGCGTCAATGTCGCCGTAAGTCAAAAGAGCCGTTGCCGAACGGGCGGCGATCGAGGCGCAAGTCATTTGGTTTTGGTAAGCGGAATTGACGTATTTTTTTACAAAGCCTTCAAGATTTCCTTCTATGTCGCTTTGCAAGAAATTTTCTTCCGCCTCAGGAACATAAGAAAGCGCTTTTTGCATGTCGCTCACCCTGTAAAGGAAAACCGAACCGTAAGCTTCGGGAGCAAAGCCGACAGAGCTTGAAGGCGTGTAGCAAGCGCCGTATTTTGTTCGCACAACGTTAAAGAGGCTTTCGCTGAACATCGAGGCCGCGATTCTGGCGACAATCAAATCCGCGGAATCAAGCGCGGGGCTTTTGAACACAAGCGCGATGTGGCCGCTTCCAGTTGACAAGGCCGGACTTTTCAACGAAATCTTTTGGCCTTGAATTTTCAACTCAGGAATTTTTGGGCTTTCAAAATTTTCTTCAAGCGAAGGAATTTTTGCAAGGCTTTTTTCAAAGGCGCTTCGAACTGTTTTTAAATTTACGTCTCCAGCGGCGACAATGAAAATTCTTTTTGCGTCGATGATTTTTTTGTAATGCGCCTTCAAGTTTTCCATCGTAATGTTTTCTCTGGATTCAGGCAAAACGGACGTCGAGCTTTCCAGGGGGCTTCCCTTGTATATTTCCTTTGCCATCGTATAGAACAAAAGGCTTTCAGGATTGTTTTCCATTTGCTGAAGGCCTTGGTCGCATTCGGTCAACATGTTCTCAAATTGCTTTTGGTCAAAGGCTGGGTTCAAAAAGCAATCCAAAAAAGGATCCAAGGCTTCCTTTAAATAGCTTGAAAGACAAGTGAGTGTAAAATAACTTCCAGCGTAAGTGGAGCCGTGGCCAATCGAAATGCTTTTGTCCAATGCCAAGCGGCGCAAGTCTTCGTAAGAATATTTTTCGCTCGCCCGGCTCATCAATTCCAAAAGCTGGCTTTCGATTCCGGAAAAGTCGCGGGAAATAGCCAAGCTTCCGCCCTTAATGCAAATTAAAATCGACGCCATTTTTGTCGAGTCAACGTTTTTATAATAAACGGGAATTCCGTTCTTTAAGCGCAAAGCCTCGCCTTGAGCCTTTGTTTTTTGACCGCCGCAAGAAAGCAGCGCGAGCGAAAGAAGCGCCGCGCAAATGACACGAAAGCCCAAGAAGGGGCGGCAAAAAATCGATTCAGTATTTTTTTTATTTCTCATACACTACTCCTCATTGAACCAAAAGGCGTCTTCTTTTTTTATTTCCACAAAGCCTTCGCTGTCAAACTGGCTTTTCAATTTTTTGTAAATTTCAGGATTGACAATCGTCACGACAAAAGCGTTTTTGTCAAGCGCGTATTTTTCCAAAGCCGCCGCCACTTGCGCATCCGTGGCCTTGTCCATTTTTTTATTGTAGGAATAAAAATAATCTTTGTCGCAAACAGTCCACCAATACCTGGCTTCCGCCAAGAGGCTTTGAAAGAGTTCCGATTGAATCAACTGACTGTCACGACGGCTCTTTCTCAAGCGATTTATTTTTTCTTTTCCGACGATTTTTTTAGAGGAAACGTATTCTGGAATTATCTTTTCTGAAAGAATCGAATAAAACTTTTTGGCGCGGCTGGGAATCGAACGTTCAGGCTCAAGCATCACGGCGTAAAAATTTATCGTTGATGTTCTTCTCTTTGTTGAATAGCCGCCGCCGACATAATCTTCCGAAATGATTCTTAGGTCTTGGTCGGAAAGGAATTCTTTTACAAAAGAAGATTCATGGTCGGCGATGTAGCTTGTAAAAAGGTCAAGGGGATAAGTTGAATCGCGGTCAAAGTCGGCGTCGGCTCCCCGGTAGTAAATCACTGTCTGCGCGATTTGCGGAGAAACCTGCTCGTTTGGCATTACAAAAAATTTTGTTTGTTCAAAAGGCTCCGGGCTTTGAAGGGCGCATTCGGAATTAAAGTCAAAGTCCGACTTTTCCCAATCGCCAAAAATTTCTTGGGCAAGTTCTTTCACTTCCTTAACGTCAACGTCGCCGCCGATAAAAAGAGCGGCGTTGTTTGGAACGTAATATTTTTCCTTAATGCTTTTCAATTCGTCAAGGCTTGCGTTTTGAACGGTTTGAACGGCGCCGCTCGGATCCAGTTGCCAGGGAGCGTTTGGAAAAAAAGTTTTTGTAAAGAAGTGGCCCAAGATTGTTCCAGGAGAATTTAGGTTGGCTTGAATTTCCGAGATGACGACTTTTTTTTCGTCCTCAAATTCTTTTGGGTCAAGCAAGGGTTCCCTGATTGCCGCCGACCAAAATTCCATTCCCTTTTTCAAGTCTTCCGACGGAATCGTGAAAAAATAATTTACGCAATGCTCGCCGGTCGTTCCGTTCCAGTCTTCAACTCCAAGTTCCGAAAGAGTTTTTTGGAAGGCGACGGAATCCTTGCACATTGAATTTCCCTTGAACATCATGTGCTCGTACAAGTGAAAGATTCCTGTATTGTCGCGGCGCTGGGTGACTCCTCCAGCGCGAACGGCGATTTCGATGTAGGCCAAAGGAACCTTGTGGTCTTCCTTTACAAAAACGCTAAGGCCGTTTTCAAGCTGAAAATATTCAGGATAAAGCGACGCCTTTTTTTTGCAAGACGAAAAATAGCCCGCGAACAAAAAGAAGGCAAGCGACAAAAGCAAAAAAGATCTTTTCATAAAAACTCCAAAAGCGGCAAGTGATTTTTCAATCGTTTTTTTCAATCGCCGCGAATTTTCTTTTATTATAAATAAAAACCACAAGCGCCATGCTTGCGATAATAGCATATCCAATCCAACTAAGCGCGTCAGGAATTTGGTTGAACATCACAAAGCCCAAAAACGACGAGAAAATTATTTGCGAATAATCAAAAATCGAAATGTCGCGGGCGGGCGCGAAAAAATAAGCGTAAGTGATTCCAAACTGGCCAAGACAGCCGGCGACTCCAGCGCCCAACAAGGCTAAAAGCTGGCCTGTCGAAAGCGGACAAAAGTCAAAGAGCATAAAGGGAAGGCAGAGCAAGCAAGAAAAAAGAGAAAAGAAAGCGATCACCAATTCCCCGCTCGTTTTCATCTCGCCCAACTTTCGGACGCAAGTATACGCAAAGCCCGCGCCCATTCCGCCCAAAAAACCAGCCAAGGCCGGAAGCGAATGCATCAAGGAAGCGCCTGGCTTTATCACAAAAACCGCTCCCAAGAAAGCGCCGATGGTCGAAAGCATAGGAACGAACGCAATTTTTTCGCCCAGCAAGAGCAGGCTGAAAATTACGGCGAAAAACGGAGACATCTTGTTCAAGATTCCAGCGTCGGCGATTGGGATTCTGTCCAAGGCGTAAAAATTTCCAAGGATTCCGATTGAACCTGCGGTCGAGCGCAAAAGCAAAAACTTTAACGCGCCTTTTGGAAAATTGATTTTGGCCCGGTTTTTAAAAAGCAAAAAGCCCATCACAAAAACAGCGACAAGGTTTCTAAAAAAAGCCTTTTCGCCAAAGGGAACGTCGCCAGCCAAACGCGCAAGGGCGGCCATCAAGGCAAAGTTAAAGGCTGAGAAAACAATGCACAAGGCGCCCTTTATGAATCGGGCGCGCGATTTTTTTTGCAAGGGCTCGTCGCTTGTAGGCGAAGAAGAAATCATTTAAAGTCCTTGACTCCGTCCAAGTCAAAGGTTGCGAACAAGTCGTCAATCGTTTCCCGGCGGCGAATTTCTTTGAACGAACCGTCTGTCCTTAAAAGAATCTCGCCCGCGCGAAGCTTTCCGTTGTAGTTAAAGCCCATAGCCCGGCCATGCGCGCCCGCGTCGTGAATGATTACAAGGTCGCCCATATCGATTTTTGGAAGCGGGCGCTGGACCGCGAACTTGTCGCAGTTTTCGCAAAGGCTTCCGACAACGTCATAGACTTCAGTTTTTGGCGCGGACTCTTTTCCGCTTACCGTAACCTCGTGGTAGGC